>NZ_JBFTZL010000003.1:0-89593 GCF_056406825.1 Arthrobacter sp. P1_A5
TGGCGAGCATGAGCACGTTCAGCCAGGTCCCGTGCTGGTTCCCGGCGGCCAGCCACAGATGCGCGAGGCACGACGCCGCGGTCACGGCGGCGCAGATCCGGGAATGGAAGACGACGCCGGCGAGGCCGGCCCGGCGGCCCAGCCTGGCTGCGACACTCACGGCGCCGGCCTAGCTGTGGCAGTGTGCGCCGGCGTCGCCCTCGCCATGGCAGCTTGAGGACTGTTGAGCGTTGGCCGGCACGTCCAGCACGGGGCTCCGGTCGAAGAAGCCCTCGGGGCGGAGCTTGAAGCCGACCGTGTCCACCGGCATGATGGGCCAGTCCTCGATCCGGGGGAAGTGGGTCAGGCCGAAGGTGTGCCACACCACGATGTCCTGGCCGTCGATGTCGCGGTCCTGGGCAATGTAGGCCGGCAGGCCTGCTCCCCCGGCGTGCTGGTTGACGAAGTCCCCCGTGGGGTACCGCTCCTCCTCCGCGAACCGGGTGACCCACAGGTCCTTCGTGGCAAAGGCCGCGCGCCTGGCGATGGAGGACTCCGGATCTGCCAGGAGAGTGGGCTGGCCCTGGGCATGCAGCTTGTAGCCCACGGGTTCGCCCAAGCGGTTGCGTGATTCCGGGTTGGAAATGATCCAGGTCCGGCCGCTGCGCGCGTCGGCTTCCCGGACGGCTTCCGACTCGCGCGCCAGGACAGTCCGCTTCCGGGAGAACGCGTTGCCGCGTTCGTTGCCCTCGCCCATTCCCTGGCGGACCACGTCTTCTTCTTCGACCCGGTTGGTGAGGCCGTCGACCGCCATATCGAGACGGGCGCTGAACAGGTGCTGGTGGTACGGCGCGCCCAAGCCCGGGGCGAGCTGGGAGATGTTGGCCGAGCCGCCTTCGGGGTAGGCGGAGGTGAAGACGACGCCGGTGGCCTTGGCCTCGAACTCGATGGTGCCGTCGAGGTAGAGGTACCAGTAGAAGCCGTAGTCGTAGTTGCCGATGGTGGTGAAGAACGAGATCACCAGGCGGCGGTTGCGGCGGGTGTAGTTGATGCCCGTCCAGAGGTCGCTGTGCTTGGCCAGGATCCCCCAGTCTTCCTCGTGCATGCAGATGCCGTTGCGGATCTCGCGGGGGTTGCCGAAGGCGTCACTGATGACGGGGCTGAGGTAGGTGATCTCGCCCAGGCAGTCGCAGCCCAGTTCCAGGGAGTTGGCGTACTGGCCCACGAGGTATTCGCCGGTGTCGAAGTAGTTCTGCCACGACCGGATCGGCGACGGGTCCCCGTACGGGACCACCATTTCGGCGATGGATGCGCGGTTGATGATGGGACGCAGGCGGTCGCCGTCCTGGAAGGCAAGGTTGTGCAGCACCACCCCCTCGCGGACGTCGAAGCCGACGTCGACACTCCACTTTTCCCATTCAACGTGGTTGCCGCCGGTGACCGTGAAGCTGGGCCCGTCCGGCTGCGTGATGTTGATCGGCTTCTGCGTGGTGCGCATCGGGCCGGTGAGCTCCGGATCGGTGTAGTTGCCGTGCTCCGCGGGAATCGGGACGGCGCCGGTGTCCAGCACCTGCGTCACTTCCTGGCTCACGACGTCGACATATGCCACGAGCCCGTCCACCGGGTGCGCCCAGGCGCTGTCCTCGGGGAAATCCTGCACGAAGGCCAGACCCCGAAGGATCCGGCGGCCCCTTTCCTCCGGGTACTCGAAGACGCCGGCGGACAGCGGGGCAACGCGGACCTTGCTGACGTCCAGACCGCGGCTGGCGAGGGCCTTGAGCCAGCGCTCGTCCGTGGCCAGGAGCTGTTCGACGACTTCGAATTCCTCCTCCAGAACCGGGAGCTCGCCGGTCACCGCCGTGTCCAGCTCGACGGCGGAAACCACCGTGCCGCTGGAGACCGAAACGGTCACATCGGCCGGCCTTCCCCCTGCGGCATCGTGCAGGAAGACCCGGAACCGCCGGTCCTCACTTTCGGCCGGCGCGTTCCGGGCGGGGTCCAGCAGACCGAGGTACGCGATGCGCCGGGTCTCGCCCAGCAGTCCCGCGGCACGCAGGATGCCCTGGACCGCGGTGATTTCGGCGCCCGTGGCCAGGCTGTAGCGGCTGTACGGACTAAACGAGGTGCGGGTGTCAGTTTGTGCGGTCATCATGACGGCCTTCGTTCGGTGACCTTTGCAGGTCAGAGCTTTATTTTCTATAGTTGTAGAGAATACGGAAATGTAAGCTGTGCCACAAGAGTCCGACGCAAAATATTTGGGGAGCTGTCCGGTGCCAAAGATTGTCGACCACGACCAGCGGCGGCTTGAACTCGTCGACGCCACGTGGCGGATCATCGCCCGGCTCGGGATTGAAAGTGCCACCATGCGGGAAATTGCCCTCGAGGCAGGCTTCGCGAACGGCGCCCTCAAGCCCTACTTCCCCACCAAGGATGACCTGCTGACCTTCGCGTTCGGGCACGTCTTCAACCGCACCAACGAGCGCATCGCAGGAGTCACCGCCGGGCAGGCCGGACTGGCGGCCCTGCGGTCGTTTTGCGTCGAGGTGCTGCCGTTGGATGAGGAACGGATCAACGAGGCCCGGATTGTCATCCCGTTCTGGCAGAAGGCCATCAACGACCCCGGCAAGGCCCGGATCCACCGCGATTCGATGGAGCAGTGGCTTGCAGCGATGCGCCAGTATCTCGCCGAGGCCCGGCACGCCGGCGCCGTCACTACTACCGTCAGCGACGCCGCCCTGGCCGGGCAGCTGCTCAACCTCCTCCTCGGCGCGCAGATCGCGGCGGCACTTGCCCCGGAAGGCCAGGTGGAACTCGGGCTGAACGAGCAGCTGGAGGGCTTCCTGACCCTGCTGGGCTGCCAGGCCCGGTAACTGGGCCCGGGCGATCTTTTTTCGCCGGTTGTCGAAAAAAGATGACAGCGGCGGGCTGCGGCGCTACCCTGAAAGGACTGTGTCCCATGACAGACTCCCAGAAATACGACGGCGTCAGGATCTCCTATGACCGCAGTTGCAGCCCGCCCTCCGCTCGGTCCCACGGGACAGGACGTCCGAACCAGCACGGCAGAATCCTTCGACCACTGGCGGCACCTCGTCGCGGAATCCTTCGTTCCCCTGGCCGCCTCGAGCGCAAATGCGGACAACTTCCACGGCCGCTTACGGGCCCGCAGGCTGGACCGCGTGGCACTCGTCGAGGTCTCCTCCACAAGCCATGAGGTCCACCGCACACCGGCGCTGATTGCGCAGTCCAACCAGCGCTATTTCAAGCTCAACCTCCAGCTGCAGGGCACCGGGCTCCTCATCCAGGACAACCGCGAGGCAGTCCTGCATCCGGGCGATCTCTCCATCTATGACACCAGCCGCCCCTACACGCTTGCCTTCGAGGGCGACGCCCGGCTCATGGTGCTGATGTTTCCCTGGGACGCACTGTCCCTGCCGCCGGAGTGCATCGCACAGCTTTCGGCCGTGCGTTTGGCCTCCGACGGGGGCCTCGCCGCGATCGTCGGGCCGTTCATTGCCCACCTCGCGGAGAACCTGGAGGCGCTCAGCGGCCCCAGCGGATCGCGGCTGGCCACCAACGCCCTTGATCTCGTCTCCACGATGCTGCATTCGGAACTGGACATGTCCCCCGACCGTATGAAACCCCAGGCCCTGTTGGCGGCATCCGTCCGCGAGTACATCGATGCCCACCTGGCCGATCCAGTGCTGTCACCGGCGTCCATCGCGGCGGCCCATTTCATCTCCACCCGGCACCTGCACAACGTCTTCCATGAATCCGGGACCACCGTGGCGAGCTGGATCCGGACCCAGCGGCTGGAGGGGGCGCGCCGCGAACTGCGCGATCCGCTCCTGGCCGGAATGCCGGTCGGAGCCGTGGCCGCGCGCTGGGGCTTCCTGGATGCGGCCCATTTCAGCCGCTCCTTCCGGGATGCCTTCGGTGAGTCCCCCAGTGACTGGCGGCGCGGCGCCTGAGCCTGGCCTTCACCCCCTGCCGAGAGCACCTGCTGTCGTCAGCACCGCCGTTGTCGGCGCCGCGGAAACTACAAAGGCAGAGGGGGGGGGGGCGGGGCGGTGCGTGACCCCTGCGCGCGCGGCCCTGCCCTCCACGGCAATTTCCACCAGCACACCGGCGGTAAACACTATGGGTACGGTCAGCAGCAGGCCCACGGCCGTTTCGGCACTGCCGCCGATCAGAGCGGTGAAGTTGATGATGACGAGGGACAGGACCCAGCCAAGCAGCAGGGTGGCGAGCACCGGTGCCACCGCGGTCTGCCAGAGCTGGCCGGGCACCCTTTCCCGCCGGAAGTACGCGACGACGGCCAGCGAACAGAGCATGTAGAGCACCAGGAGCGCGGCCACGGCCAGCCCGCTGAACCAGGAAAAGAGGGTGAGGACAGGATCCAGGGACAGCACCGCGAACGGCGCCACGAGCAGGAAGGCGACCACGGTCTGGATCCGTGCAGCGACGGCGGGCGCTTTGTGCCGGTTGGTCCGGGCCACTCCGCGGGGCATCGACCCGCGCAGGGCCAGCGAATGGAGGTAGCGGTTGATGCCGTTGTGGAAGGCGATGATGCCGGCCAGCAGGGAGGTCACGAGCAGCATGCCGGTGACCGTTCCGGCCCACGGCCCGAACAGCTCCACCATCGGCGTCAGCACGAACGCGGTGGAATCGCCCGATTCGAGGGCCGCGCCCGCGGCGTCGATGACGTGCGAGGGTCCGTAGTAGCTGACCAGCATCCAAGAAATGAAGGAGAAGAAGACCGCGATGACGACTACCGAGAGGTACGTGGCCCGGGCTACGGTGCGGTGGGCGTCCTTGGCCTCGGCCGAGTAGATGGCCGTTGATTCGAAGCCGAACATGGAGGCGACGGCGAACATGATGGCAACGCCCGGGGCGCCTGCGCCGATCGCCGCGGGAGAGAAGGACGCCGCCAGGCTGATCCCCTCCGGCCCGCCGCCCCGCAACAGCACGGTGAACCCGAACATGAGCAGGATGGCGACCTCCAGGCCCACGAGCACCGCCAGGACCCGCGCCCCGAGTTCGATGTTGAGGGAGCCCAGCACCTGCACGCCCGCCATGGTGATGGCGGCCAGAAGCCACCAAGGGACCACGATCCCGGCAGATCCGAGGAGGCCCGAGAACGCCGCGCCGTACAATCCATACATCGCGGCCTGGACCGTGCTGTACGCGAGGAGCGCGAGCCACGCCGCTCCCGCGCCGACCTTGCGTCCGAAGGCGGCGGTGACATAGGCGTAGAAGGCACCGTTGGCCTGGATCTTCCGGCTCATGGCCACGAAGCCGACCGCGAAGATCACGATGACGATGCCCACCACCAGATACGCGCCGGGGGCGCCGGCGCCGTTGCCGAGCGCTGCGGCCAGGGGTGATGCCCCGACGATTCCGGTCAACGGCGCCTGGGCTGACAAAACAAAGAAAAGAATGCCCATGACGCCGACGCTGCCGGCACGCAGCGCGGTGGAGTGCTCCGTGCGGGGGCTGGATTCTGCGGTCCGGGAATCTGAATTTGAAATACTCATCGGATCCTTCTTAACGGTCATGAGTCTGGGGAACGGCGGTCTGGGAAATGGGGGTGCGTTGCACCGTGAAATCCAGCATGGCAGGTGGCGCCCGTCACGCTTTTGTCGCTGAGCGACCGGTTGTTGTTCCTGAGCGTAGTCAGCACCAGGGCCGTCGCCGCCTGCACGGCCGGCCGGACGCCCTCCGGTCCGCAGCCTCGGGAAATTGCTTTCGGTGTTCCGTTCGCTCCCGCACAACAGCTCTTCGCGGATAGACAAGCCCCCCGGCCCCTCGCCGGAGCACGCTTGAAACAGCACTCTTAGGCCGCACCGGCCGCGTTCTCTGACCTACTCGATGTGGAGTACCCCCATGGAAACCTACGACGCCCTACTCGCCTCGATCACCCCGGTGGCCGGGGAAACCCGCACGATCTTTGACCCGGCCACCGGACAGCCGGTCGGCGAAGCACCGGTCCACACCGTTCAGGACCTCGAAGCCGCCATCGCCGCCGCAGCCGCCGCGCAGCCGGCCTGGGCTGCACTGGGCCACGACGCCCGGTCCGCCGCGCTGCTCAAGGCCGCCGACGCCGTCGAACGCTCCGCCGAGGAACTCGCCCGCCTGCTCTCCCGCGAGCAGGGCAAACCGCTGAACGGCCCGAACGCCCGCTTTGAGGTCGGCGCCTGCGCCGCCTGGCTCCGCGTCGCCGCCGGCACGCCCCTGGACCCCGAAACCGTGGTGGACGACGGCGAAACCCGCGCCGAACTGCACTACCGGCCCATCGGCGTCGTCGGCGCGATCGGCCCCTGGAACTGGCCCATGATGATCACCGTCTGGCAGCTCGCCCCAGCCCTGCGCATGGGCAACGCCGTCGTCATCAAGCCGTCCGAATACACCCCGCTGTCCGTCCTTGCCCTCGTCGAAGTCCTCAACCAGGAACTCCCCGAAGGCCTCCTCACGGCGGTCTCCGGCGGCCGTGACGTGGGCGAGGCCCTGGCCGGACACCCCACGATCGGCAAGATCATGTTCACCGGCTCCACCGCCACCGGCAAGGCCATCATCAAATCCTCCGCCGATACCGTCAAACGCCTCACCCTGGAGCTCGGCGGCAACGACGCCGGCATTGTCCTGCCCGACGCCGACCCGAAGGCGATCGCCGAGGGCCTGTTCTGGGGCGCCTTCATCAACACCGGCCAGACCTGCGCGGCGCTCAAGCGCCTCTACGTCCACGCCGACATCTATGACGCCGTCTGCGAGGAACTCACCACCGTCGCCCGGGCCATGCCCATGGGCAACGGACTCGACGAGGCCAACGTCCTGGGCCCGCTGCAGAACCGCCAGCAGTTCGACATCGTCGCCGGCCTCGTCGGGGCAGCCCGCGACTCCGGCGCCAGGATCCTGCTCGGCGGCAACCCGGAGAACGACCAGCCCGGGAACTTCTACCCCGCCACCCTGGTCGCGGACATCGCCAACAGCAACCCGCTGGTCGCGGAGGAGCAGTTCGGCCCCGCCCTGCCGATCATCCGCTACGGCACCGTGGACGAGGCCATCGTAATGGCCAACGCCGTCGACGTCGGCCTCGGCGCCTCGGTCTGGTCCTCCGACCCCGCCGAAGCCCGCAAGGTGGCGGCCCGGCTCGAGGCCGGCACCGTCTGGATCAACAAGCACGGCGCCGTGGACCCCCGCATCCCGTTCGGTGGCGCGAAGCAGTCCGGCTACGGACTCGAATTCGGTGTCGAAGGCCTCAAGGCCCTCGGCGTTCCGCAGGTCATCAACGGCTGACGCTGCACTTAGCAGGGGCCATCAGCGCAGCGCCTGCGGCACTGGTTCGTGCCGCAGGTAGCTGCGCCGGAACCGGCCGCTGCCGGCGGTCAGGGCCCGCAACTCCACCGCGTACCGCAACAGTTCCTGGTCCGGCACCTCGGCGCTGATCTCGGTGCCGTCGGCGCCGGCGGAGGTGGTTCCGGTCAGGCGTGCCCGCCGGGAGGACAAGTCGCTCATCACGGCGCCCACATGGTCCTCCGAAACGCTGATGGTCACGGACGAGACCGGTTCCAGGAACTGGATGCGGGTTGCCCCGGCCGCCTCCCGGAGAGCCAGCGCCCCGGCCGCCTGGAAGGCAGCATCGGAGGAATCCACGCTGTGCGTCTTGCCGCCGATCAGCGTTACCTTGATATCCACTACCGGGAACCCGGCCGAGACGCCTTTCTGCATCTGGGCCCGCACGCCCTTTTCCACCGAGGTGATGAACGGCCCGGGAATCACGCCGCCAACGGTCTTGTCGACAAACTCGAACCCGCCGCCACGGTCAAGCGGTTCCACCTCGATGTCGCACACCGCGTACTGGCCGTGGCCGCCGGATTGTTTGACGTAGCGCCCGTGCCCGGCGGCCGGCGCGGCAAACGTCTCCCGCAGCGGCGTGATGACCGGGACGCTCTGCAGGTTCACGCCCTGGTCCCGCAGCCTGCCCAAGACGACGTCGGCGTGCGCCTCGCCCATGCACCACAGGATCAGCTGGTGGGTTTCGGAGTTGCGTTCCACCCGCAGCGTCGGGTCCCCGGCCGTGACCTTCCCCAGGTTCCTGGCCAAGGCGTCCTCGTCGCCGTGCGTGGCGGCTTCGATGGCGACCGGCATAAGCGGGTCCGGCATGTCCCAGGCGGCCACCAGCAGCGGCAGCTCCTTGGCCGAAATCGTGTCGCCGGTCTCGGCGGTGCCCAGCTTGGTCAGCGCGCAGATATCCCCCGCGACGCAGAACGGCACTGGCCGCAGTCCTGATCCCAGCGGCGAGTAGAGGTGGGTGACCCGCTCGTCGCTGTCGTGGTCCTCGTGGCCGCGGTCGGCCATTCCGCGGCCGCCCACATGGATGGCGGCGTCCTCCCGCACCACGCCGGAGAAGACGCGCACCAGGCAGACGCGGCCAAGGAACGGGTCGATCGTCGTACGGACCACTTCACCGAGCAGCGGGCCGTCGGGGTCGCAGCCGAGCGCCCCGGCGGGCACCCCGTCGAGGTCGGTCGCTGCGGGGACGTCGCGCTCCCCCGGCGTCGGAAACGCACGCACCAGGACCTCGAGCAGTTCCGACAGGCCGAGTCCGGACTCCGCCGAGGCCGGCAGCACCGGATGGAAGGACCCGCGGGCCACCGCCGTCTCAAGATCGGTGATCAGGACGTCGGGGGCGATTTCCTCGCCTCCGAGGTAGCGGTCCATGAGCGTCTCGTCTTCGCTCTCGGCAATGATCCCTTCGATCAGCGCGCC
Organism: Arthrobacter sp. P1_A5; assembly: GCF_056406825.1. NCBI lineage: Bacteria > Bacillati > Actinomycetota > Actinomycetes > Micrococcales > Micrococcaceae > Arthrobacter > Arthrobacter sp. P1_A5. The sequence continues at coordinate 8,746 of NZ_JBFTZL010000003.1, forward strand.
CCGTGCGGACTCCGCGGCGGCGAGTTCGACGCCAGTCGCGGCCCGGGTGGCCGGCGCCGGTTCCGCATCACTGTAGTCGGAGACCGTGCCGGTCAGCAGTCCCAGCAGCCCGGTGACGGGACCGTCGGCGGGGACCGGCAGGTAGAGCGGAAGGATGGAGTCGCCGAATGCCAGGCGGCAGCGGGCGATGGCGGCGTCGAAATCCGCGCGCGGATGGTCCAGGCGGCTGATGACCACGGCCCGCGGCATCCCGAGCCGCTGGCACTCGCTCCAAAGCGCCGTGGTCGCTGCGTCGACATCGTCGGTGGCCGAGACGACGAACAGCGCCGCATCCGCCGCCCGGAGCCCTGCCCTCAGCTCGCCGATGAAATCCGTATAGCCCGGAGTGTCCAGGAGGTTGACCTTGATGTCCCCCACCATCACCGGCACCACCGCGAGCGCCACGGAGCGCTGCTGCGCGATGGCGGAAGGATCCGAGTCGCTCACCGTAGTGCCCTCGGCGATCGAGCCCTTGCGGGTGATGGCTCCGGTGGCGGCAAGCAGTGCCTCGGTGAGCATCGTTTTTCCGGAACCGGAATGCCCCACGAGTGCCACATTGCGGACCTTGTCCGGCTGTTCCGGCGGGGCGACGCCGTTGGCGTCTGCCCGCCGGAGGTCAGACGTACCCCGGACCGGTCCCCTTGACTGCGTCTTGGCGCCTTTCGATGGCATGAGAACCTCCCGGCGTCGCATCCACTCGTGCCCTGCAGGGCCTTGTGTTAAGGATTGGACACCCTGGGACGCCCGGACAGCAAGGTCTTTTTCAGGCCGTGGCCGGAGCAACCAGGGACCCGGAGGCTGCCCGGTTCCGGAGCCAACGGCCCAGGGCCTTGCCTTTGCCCTTCCACCAGCTGTCCTCGTCGCTGCCATAGTGCCACCGGAAGATCACAGCGACCATGACGAACACTCCGGCCGCGACCTCGGGCCAAGAGCCGGAGGCGGCATCGAGGAGCACGCTGATCGCCATGACCAGGATGGAAGGCAGCGCAAGTGTCCGGAACCACGTGTTGGCGACGTACCGGCTGCGGGATCGCGGCACGGAGACCGCGCGGACGAAGTCGAAGCACAGGCAGACGACCACCAGGGCCTGCCCCAGGGACATCAGGATGTGCCCCGGCAGGGAGCCGGCAAACAGCACGGCCGCCTGGAGCCCCGGGCTCACGGCGTGCCCGTCAAAGCAGCCGGCCGTGAAGAATCGGCAGTGGACGGATCATACTCGGTTGAATCATGCATGCGATGCCCCCCGGCGTCTACGCTGCTCCTGCGCTGGCTCCGCGCCCGGGCTTCCCGTAGGAGCTGTAGGCGTGTCATGCCAGCCTTTTCTGACACTCCAATTCAACGCGCGGAATGGGCATGAAGTCACGCAAATGAGGTACCCGACTATCGGATGGTCGGGTACCTGATTGCGTTCCGGTGTACTCGGTTCGCTCCTGCCGCTACTTGCCCCGGCGGATTCGCTCCACAGCCCGCCGGCCGGCTGATCGGGCAAAAAACAGACTTCTTGCTCCGTTGCTCCTGGTCGGCACACCTGCCCGGCACCAAGCCAAGGGCGAACTCGTCAAGAATCCGCTCCTGACCGTCATCAAGAATGTGGTCAACACGGGCGTCCCGTTCATGGTGATCCTCGTATATATCATCGGGTTGCCGATCCTGCGCGACATGCTCGCCGGCGCCCAGGGCGCCTGGTTCTCCGAGCTGTTCCCCGCCAACACCCGGACCTCCGGGGCATCCATCGGATACCAGTTCTCGGCCGCAATCTCCGGCTTCATCCCCCTCATCGCAGCAGCCACGGCCGCGGCCTGGAGCTGGAGCGGCGTGGCAATCGTCTACATGGCCTGCGGAGCCATCGGACTCATCCCCGCCCTGCTCACCAGGGAAACCTGGGGAAACAGCGAACGCGCCGCCGTCGACCAGCTCATCGCCGCCAGCAAGTAGGCCACGGCAGCCCCCCACCGGACGGAACAACAGGACGGAACGACAGGACGCAACAACAGCTGTGCCCGGGACCACTGGTCCCGGGCACAGCTGCGTGTCCTGGCCGATGAGTCCTAGCCCATGCCCCTCGGCCGCCACACTACCAGCGCCTGCGACCGCGCCTGCGGACGCTTGCCGCGGGCCAGGCTGACGACGTCGCCGGCGGTTCCTGCGGCGAAGATCCGCGAATCGGCCCCTTGGCGGCGCCGGCCCAGCTCCTCAGTCAGTTCGCCGACCCGGCGCTGCAGGGCGGCCACCTGGTTCTCCAGCTGCAGGATCCGCTTGATGCCCTCGAGCGAGACCCCCTCCTGGGAGAGCCGCTGGACCTCGCGGAGCATGTTCACATCCCGCTGCGAGTAACGCCGCGACTTGCCCGGGGCACGGCTGGGCGAAACGATGCCCAGACGGTCGTACTGGCGCAGCGTCTGCGGGTGCATGTCCGCCAGTTCCGCGGCAACGGAGATGACGAAGATCGGCTGGTCGAAGTCGATGGCCATGGCTGGATCCCGTTCCTAGAGCCGGGCCTTGGCTGTCAGGCCCGCGCGGACGTCCTCATTGGCGGTGGCCGTGGCGAAGGCCTTTACGGCCTCCTCCGCTTCCTTGTTCAGCTTCCGTGGAACAGCGACGTCGATCGTCACCAGCAGATCGCCGGTGGCTTTGGCGTGCTTGACGCCGCGGCCCTTGACACGCAGGGTCCTGCCCGAGGGCGTCCCTGCCGGAACCCTGACCTTGACCGTGTCGCCGTCGATCGTCGGAACCTCGATGTCGGCGCCCAGGGCCGCCTCCGGGAAGGAGACCGGGACGTGGATCCGGAGGTTGTCGCCGTCGCGGACGTAGAATTCGTGCGGCTTTACCGAGACGGTGACCATGAGGTCGCCGTTGCCGGCGGGGGCGTACTGCCCCTTGCCGCGGACGCGGACCTTTTGTCCGTCCTTGATGCCGGCCGGGATGCGGACGTCGATGATCTCGCCGTCCGGTTCACGCAGGCCGATCGTGGTGCCGCGGATGGATCCGCCGAATGAGATCGAGGTCGACGCGGTGCGGTCCGAGCCCTTCTGCGGAGCCCGTTGGAAGGACTGGCCCCCGCCGCCGAATCCGCCGCCGCCGAAGAGATCTGCGAACTCGGGCGGAATGCCGCCGGCCGTGCTGTAGCCGCCGGAGTGGCGGCCTCCGCCGCCGGTAAAGAGGCCGCCGAAGAGGTCCTCGAAGCCAGCTCCGCCGCCGGCCCCGCCGCTTCCGCCAGGGGCAAAGCGTGCGCCGCCGCCCATGGCCCGGATGGCGTCGTACTGCTGGCGCTCATCGGGGTCCGAGAGCACGGAATACGCCTCGGAGATGTCCTTGAACTTCTTCTCCGACGCGACGTTCCCCGCGTTGGTGTCCGGGTGGTGTTGCCGGGCAAGTTTGCGGTAGGCCTTCTTGATGTCGGCGTCGGAAGCGTCCTTGGCGACACCAAGGATCTTGTAGAAGTCCTTGTCCACCCAGTCCTGGCTAGCCAATGGCGTTTCCTTTCAAAAGTCGTGCAGAGTGCGTTTCGCAGATGATGGGCCCCCGCCCCTTCGCGTGGTGGCCTGGTCCTGACGGACCAAGCCACCACGCTCCGACAGGCCCGATGCCATTCCCGGGGCCCATCATCTGCTTCGCGCTGTTTCTCAACTCACTTTAGGCGAGCAACACGCTGGCGCGGAGGCCGGATAGGGGGCGGCGGTGTGGAGGGCACCGCGAAGCGGGCACCGCCCCCTATCCGGCGGAGCGCCAGAGGCAACCTACGCCGGTACCGCCACGATCACCTGGGCCGCGCGGAGGACACGGTCGCCGGACTTGTAGCCCGAGCGCAGCACCTGGCTGACGGTGTCGATTTCGATATCCGTGCCGGGCTGCTGGATGAGGGCCTCGTGGATGGTCGGATCGAACTCCACGCCGGTCTCATCGATGCGGACCAGTCCGTACGTCTTCAGCGCAGCCTCCAGTTTGGCGGCGATCGCGGCGAAGGGGCCGTCCGCGAGGTCGCCGTGCTGGCGGGCGGCGTCGACGTCGTCCAGCACCGGGAGCAGGGAGTTCAGGACGCCGATGACGGCCATCTCCCCCGCCACGGCCCGGTCGCGTTCGACGCGCTTGCGGTAGTTGACGTACTCGGCCTGCAGCCGGCGGAGGTCATTCCTGAGCTCCTCCGCCGCGGCCGCGTCAACGCCCTGGGCTACAGATTCCGCGGCGGGCACCTCAACACTGTTGAGGATGTCCTCTGCCTGGGACAGGGCGTCCCCGGAGTCTGCCGCGGCAGCGGCGTGATCCTGGCCGGGGTGGCGGGCCTGGCCGGTCTTCGGATCAACCTTGCGGTTGTCGTGGATCACCGGCTTCTGCGGCTCGTTCTCCTGCTGTTCCGCGTCGCGCCGGCTCTCGGAAGAACCGTGCTCTTCTTCGTTACCGTGGTGCGGCATGATTACTTCTTCTCGTCTTCGTCAACGATTTCGGCGTCGACGATGTCCTCATCGGAACCGGCTGCCTGCTCGCCTGCGGGGGCACCCTCCGCGCCGGTGGCGCCGTCGGGGGATCCGGCGTGGGCATAGATGGCTTCGCCGAGCTTGCTCTGGGAAGCCTGCAGCTTCTCGAACGCGGTCTTCACGGCGGCGTCATCGGTGCCTTCGAGGGCCTTCTTGAGCGCGTCGACGTCGGCCTTGACCTCGGTCTTGACCTCTTCGGGCAGCTTGTCGGCGTTGTCAGCGATCAGCTTGTCCACGGAGTAGGCGAGCTGCTCGGCCGTGTTGCGGGTGTCGGTTGCCTCGCGGCGGGCCTTGTCCTCGGCTGCGTGCTCTTCGGCGTCGTGGACCATGCGGTCGATGTCTTCCTTGGACAGCGCGGTGCCGCCGGTGATGGTCATGGACTGTTCCTTGCCGGTGCCCTTGTCCTTCGCCGAAACGTGCACGATGCCGTTGGCGTCGATGTCGAAGGTGACCTCGACCTGCGGAACGCCGCGGGGGGCCGGCGCGATGCCGGTCAGTTCGAAGGTGCCCAGCGGCTTGTTGTCGCGGGTGAACTCGCGCTCGCCCTGGAAGACCTGGATGGCCACGGACGGCTGGTTGTCATCCGCGGTGGTGAAGGTTTCGCTCCGCTTGGTCGGGATGGCGGTGTTGCGCTCGATCAGGTGCGTCATGATGCCGCCCTTGGTTTCGATGCCAAGGGACAACGGGGTGACGTCGATCAGCAGCACGTCCTTGCGCTCGCCCTTGAGGACACCGGCCTGCAGGGCGGCGCCGACGGCGACGACCTCATCGGGGTTGACGCCCTTGTTGGGCTCCTTGCCGCCGGCCAGTTCCTTGACGAGGTCGTAGACGGCCGGCATGCGGGTGGAACCGCCGACGAGCACGATGTGGTCGATCTCGGAGAGCTTGATGCCGGCTTCCTTGATGACGTCCTGGAACGGCTTCTTGGTGCGGTCCAGCAGATCCTTGGTGAGGTCCTGGAACTTGGCGCGGGTCAGCTGCTCGTCCAGGTGGACCGGGCCGTCGGGGGTGACGGACAGGTACTGGAGGGAAACGTTGGTGCTGGAGGAGGAGGAGAGTTCCTTCTTGGCCTGCTCCGCGGCTTCGCGGAGGCGCTGCAGGGCGATCTTGTCCTTCGTGAGGTCGATGCCCTTGACCTTGAGCTGGTTCAGCAGGTATTCAACGACGCGCTGGTCCCAGTCGTCGCCGCCGAGGTGGTTGTCACCGGCGGTGGCGCGGACCTGGATGGTGGAGAAGTTGTCCTCATCCTTGCCGACCTCCAGGAGGGAGACGTCGAAGGTTCCGCCGCCGAGGTCGAAGACCAGGATGAGTTCGTCTTCCTTGCCCTTGTCCAGGCCGTAGGCCAGGGCGGCCGCGGTGGGCTCATTGACGATGCGCAGGACGTTCAGGCCGGCGATTTCTCCAGCCTCCTTGGTGGCCTGGCGCTGGGCGTCGTTGAAGTAGGCCGGCACGGTGACTACGGCGTCGGTGACCTTTTCACCGAGGTAGGACTCGGCGTCGTTCTTAAGCTTCATGAGGATACGGGCGGAAATTTCCTGCGCCGTGTACTTCTTGTCGTCAATGGCGACGGTCCAGTCAGTGCCCATGTGGCGCTTGACGGACGCGATGGTGCGGTCAATGTTGTTGACGGCCTGGCGCTTGGCGATCTCGCCGACCAGGACCTCGCCGGACTTGGAGAAGGCAACAACCGACGGCGTGGTGCGGCCACCCTCGGCGTTGGCAATGACGGTGGGCTCGCCACCTTCGAGAACGGAGACGACGGAGTTAGTGGTTCCGAGGTCAATACCTACTGCACGTGACATGGATTGTTTCCTTACTTCCTAGGAATCTTGCGGAGATGGCCGCGGACCCGCAGTGGCTCTAACCGCAAGGGCTCTAACCGCAGTGGGTCCGACCGTTATTGAGCGATCTACACTCAACTTTACCCAGAGGGAGACATAAGTCAATTTAAAGTTGAGCGAAGTCGACTCAACTTTGCTTTCCAGTCCCGCCCGCGGCAGCTCCCCGCCGCCTAAATTCCCCTCAATCCAGCCCTTCCGGCGCGTCCCGGGCGGCGTTTCGCCCTGCGCGAACCTGCACCCTGGGCGCAGGGGCACAGGGGCGCAGACCATGGCAGGGGACCAGCCGGCACCCGCGCCGGCTGGTCCCGCCAGCTTTGGTCTCGTTAGTTGTCGCCCCGAGCGGCGTCGCCGTCGGCAGGCTCTCCCGTTGCAGGCCGGGCGGATCGCTCGGGACGGGACGTACCGGCGCTCCCGTAGTCACCTTCGGGGTATTCACCTTCCTCGGCGACGCCGGCCGACTCACCGGCGACGCCGGCGGGCTCACCTGAGACCCCGCCCTCGCCGTAGTCGCCCTCGGGATAGTCGCCTTCCACGTCGCCGACGACGGCGGCTCCGGCCACGCCGGCCTCGCCATAGTCCCCCGCCGCGTACTCCCCCTCGACGGCGGTGGGCGGGAGTTGGCCGGCCGTGCCGGCGGAGCCGTAGTCGCCCTCAACGTATTGCCCCTCAGGTGCCGCGGCCTCTGCCTCAACTTCCGCGGGACCGGCATCGACGTTCCGCGGCGCCGCTTCTCCGGGGACATTCTCTTCAGGCGTGTTCTCTGCCGGCCTGTTCTCTTCAGGCCTGGTCTCTTCAGACATGGATGGATCCTTCCTGGACGCATCTGGCGCGCCCGTGCGGGCGCAGGGGCAGTCTATCGAGCGCCACGGCAGGGCAACAGGGGAACCTGCTTTACCGGGCAGCGCCGGCCGCCGGCAGGCCCGCGACGTCGGCCAGCACCGCGAGGTGGTGGCCGAAGAGCTCCTCCCGGGCAGTGAACGTGCCTGGGCCGTACTGGCCGAAAACCTCGAAACTGACGGCGCCGAAGAGTGAGGTCCAGGCCAGTGCGCCGCGGGCCAGGAGGTCATCCGGCACCGCCAGGCCGAACTCGGCGCGGATTTTCGCCAGGTCCCCCGCCAGTCCGGCGGCCATGGCAGGACCCCGCCGGCCGGTCGCGGCGAGYCGCCCGGCCCGGAAGGCGCCGTCGAGGATTCCAATTAAGGCCGTAATCACCCTCGTCCCGGGGCCGGTGGTCCGCTCCGCCGGGGCCTGGTAACCGGGCACCGGACTGCCAAAGAGCAGGGCGTAGCGCGATGGCTCGCGCAGCGCCCAGTCCCGCACCGCGCCGCCCAGCGCCGCGAAGCGCCCGCCGAAGTCTTCCTCCGGCACGGCCCCGACGGCGGCATCCACCGCATCGCCAAGTTCGTTGTACGCATCAATCAGCAGAAGGGTCAGCAGCTCCTCGCGGCTCTCCACGTAGCGGTAGACCGCCGAAGAGACGACCCCGAGATCACGGGCCACGGCACGGAGGGACAGCGCGGCGGCCCCGTGCAGCGCCAGATGCTCCCGGCCCAGGCGGACGATATCGGCCACCGTCTGGGCGCGGGCACGGTCGCGCGGGGTGCGCAGGCGCACCGCCGCCGGGGCCGCTCCGGCCGGGCCGGCCGCAACGCCGGAGTCTGTCGCGCCCGCAATCCTGTCCTCTGGCATGAGTCCAGCATTCCACATCCAAGAGCACTGACAACAAATGTGAGCACTGCTCTTGACTTGTCGGCAGCGGCGTCGCATCCTGAATGGGAGAGCACTGCTCTCGTTATTTGAAAAGGAGATCGGAATGTCCCAACCTGCACCCTCCGGGCACCAACCGTCCCGGCTCCACGTCGTCACAGGGGCCGGGCCGGTGGGCTGGACCGTCTCCGAACAGTTGGCAGCGGCGGGACACCGGGTGCGCCTCCTGACAAGGTCCGGCAGCGGACCCGCCCACCCGCTGGTGGAACGAGTGTCGATCGACGTGTCCGAGCCCGCCCGGCTCGGCGAGGCCTTCCAGGGCGCCGCGGCCGTTTTTCACTGCATCCACGGCTCGCGGTACAACGCCGAGGTGTGGGCCAGGGAACTCCCGGCCGCCGAGCTGAATGTGCTCGCCGCGGCGGGCGCAGCGGGCGCCATCGTGGTCTTCCCGGAAAGCCTGTAYTCCTACAGCACCCCGGAAAACATCATGACCGAGGACAGCCCCCGGCAGGCGCAGGGCGGCAAGCGCGGAGTCCGGACCGCACTGCTCGCAGCCCGGGCGGCCTCCCCCACCGCCACCGTGAGCATGGTGGCCGGCGATTTCTTCGGGCCGCGGGTCCGCAACTCGCACGCCGGCGAGCGCATGGTCCGGCCCGTCGCGGCCGGCAAGCCAATGCAGGTGATCGGGCGGGCGGACCAGCCGCATTCCTTCACGTACGTTCCGGACCTCGCGGCCGCCATGATTGCGGCGGCTGACAGGCCTCAGGTGTGGAACCGGGTATGGCATGCGCCCACCGGACCTGCACTGACCCAGCGCGAGATCGCGGGGGCATTCGCCAAGGCGGCCGGCGCCCGGGCACCGCGTGTCACCGGAGTTCCCGGGTGGGCGGTGAGGGCAATGGGAGTGTTTTCTCCGGATATGCGGGACCTGGCCGAGACCCTGTACCAGTTCGAGCACCCCTTCGTCACGGATTCCATGGCGAGCCAGGCTGCCCTGGGGCTGACACCGACCCCGCTGGACGAGGCAGCCGCCGCCACCGTCGCCTGGTGGGGGGACCAGGGACAGTGACGGCGGCTGCGGTCTTCGGTTCCGCCTAGCGGACCCCGGCCTCCTCGTTTTCAGCCGGATCTGCCTTCGGATTTTCGGCGGGCAGCGTGGCCCGGGCGCCATCGCCGGCCACGGCCCCGCTCCCGGGCCGGCCGAGCTTGCCGGGCCACCAAAGCCGCGGGCCGATGTCGTAGGCCAGCGCGGGCACCAGCAGGGAACGGACCAGCACCGTGTCCAGCAGGACGCCGAACGCGACGATGAAGGCGAGCTGGACCAGGAACATGATCGGGATGACGCCGAGGGCCGCGAACGTGGCCGCCAGGACCACCCCGGCAGAGGTGATGACCCCGCCTGTCACTACGAGGCCGCGCAGGATGCCGGCCCGGGTGCCGTGCTTGAGGGATTCCTCCCGGACCCGGCTCATCAGGAAGATGTTGTAGTCGACGCCCAGTGCCACGAGGAAGACGAAGCCGAACAGGGGCACCGTCGCGTCCGCGCCCGGGAAGCCGAAGACATTGTTGAACACGAAGGCGGAGACGCCCATCGCCGCGGCATAGGACAGCACCACGGAGGCGACCAGCAGGACCGGCGCGAGCACCGAGCGCAGCAGCAGCATGAGGATGACCAGGATGACGCCCAGGACCACCGGGATGATGGTGACGAGGTCGCGCTGGGCAGTGGTGTTGGTATCCAGCGCCGTGGCCGTCACACCGCCGACCAGCACGCCGCTGTCTATCTTCTTCAGGTCCTGGCGGAGCGACACCACGGCGTTTTCGGCCTCGGCGGAGTCCGCGGCGTGGTTCAGCGTCGCGTTGATCAGGACCTTCCCGTCCCTGATTGCGGGGGCAGCCGGTGCGCCCGGGGCGCCGGTGATGACCGGGGCGCCGCCTTCGGCCAGCAGATAGGCGTCTCCGACGCCGTCGCTGGTCTGCAGTTTCGCCAGAACCTCTTGGGCGTTTGCCTCGTCGGCCACGATCACCGCGGGGCTGCCGGACCCGGCGTCGAAGTGCCGGCCCAGGGCATCCTGCCCGTCGACGGCGTTGGAGGCGGTGAGGATGACGTCGGTCTGGGCGACGCCGTTGGCTTTAAGCTGCAGGACGCCGGTAGCGGCTACCAGGAGCAGCAGCACCGAGGCGACCCAGACCGTGCGCGGCCGGCGGGATACGAGCGAACCGGTGGCCCGCCAGAGTCCCTTCTGGCCCTCGAGGCCGGTGACCAGTTCCGGTTCCCGATCGGTTTCCGGGAGCAGCTTGGGCCTGAACGGCCAGAACGCGGCCCGGCCCAGCAGTGCCATCAGGGCCGGCAGCAGGGTCAGGGCGGCGAAGAGCGCGCAGAGGATGCCCGCCGCCGCCACCGGGCCGAGGGCCTTGTTGGAGTTGAGGTCGGAGAACAGCAGGCAAAGCAGCGCGATGATTACGGTGGCGCCAGAGGCCAGGATCGGTTCCCAGGCCGCCTTCCATGCGGTGACGGCGGCGGCCGTCCGGTTGGTGGTGTGGGTCAGGGCTTCGCGGAACCGGGCCACATACAGCAGTGCGTAGTCGGTGGCTGCGCCGATGACCAGGATGGACAAAATGCCCTGGCTCTGGCCGTTCAACTGGATCCAACCGGCCTTGGCCATGCCGAACACCAGCAGGATCGCGGCGCACAGCGCGAAGACCGAGGTGAACAGCACCATGACGGGCAGCAGCAGGGAGCGGTAGACAATCAGCAGGATCAGGAACACGGCGCCCAGGGCCACGAGCAGCAGGATGCCGTCAATGCCGGCAAAGGCACTCACAAGGTCCGCGGTGAGCCCGGCCGGTCCGGTGACGAAGGTCTGCATTCCGGCCGGCGCGGAAGCCCGGACCTCGTTGCGCAGTTCTTTGACCACCGTTTTCACTTCCGCCGAGGAAGCAATGGGCACCACGAACTGGACTGCCTTGGCGTCCTCGGAGGGGATGGGACCGATCACCGTGCTCCCGGCCTGCAGGGCCTCCAGCTTGCCCTTGAGGGCCGCGGTCTCGCGGAGCTGGGCCGGAGTGAAAGCGGAGTCACTCTCAACCACGATCACTGCCGGGATCTCCTTGGAGTCCCTGAACTTGGCCTGCCAGTCCGCGGCCTCGGTGGCCTCGGCTCCGGCGGGAAGGAACGATGCCTGGTCATTGGATGACACCTCGCTCAGGCGGCCGAATGTAGGGCCGCCGACGCCGGCGATGGCCAGCCAGGCCAGGACGAGCACTGCGGGGACCAGCCAGCGCAGCCAGAACGGGACACGGGTCGCCGCGGACGAAGTCGTTTTCATGTTTCCTTCCAGGGTGCGCCTCGGAGTGGGAGCAGAGATCAACTCCATAGTAGACTATCTCCATCATAGAGATAACCCATCGGCCGGGGCACCGGAGGAGAATAGAGACAGCCGGCGTCAGGCCGCTGCGCAGACCCTGCAGTAGACTCCCGAAGGCGCCGTCGACAGCGCCGACCTGCCGCGGTCAGACCGCCGGGGCAGGATCAAGGGACGAAGGAGGTCCGCCGTGTCAGCCGAATCCCCGGGCCTATCCGAAGACGCGGCCTCGCCCAGGAACACAGTCCCGCCCGAAGCCGCCGGTCCGCCGCCCCTCGTCCGGCTCCTGCAGGAATTCACCCTCGAAGCCAACCGCTATGTGGACTCCGCCGGCGGCCGCAATGACATGCACCGCACGGACCTCAACGCCCTCGCCGTCATCATGCGGCACGCGGCGCGGGACCAGATTGTCACTCCAGGGGTGCTGAGGAAAGAGCTGAACCTCAGCTCCCCGGCCACCACCGCACTGATCGACCGGCTCCACAGTTCCGGCCACGTGGTCCGTGAGCGCGAGGGCGCTGACCGCCGCCAGGTGCAGCTGCGCATGACGCCCAAGGCCTACCGGGACGGCGGCGCAATGTTCCTGCCGCTGGCCCGCCATATGGGTGCAGCCATGGCGAACTTCACGCCGGAGGAACTGGAGATCGTCACCCGGTTCATGAACTCCATGATCGATGCCACTGTCCGGGCGGGCGAGGAAGCGGCCCGCGGCCCCGGGCCGGAGCAAGCGCCGGGGCAGCGCCCCGGCTGAATCGCGGCCCGGACGTCACGGATGGGCGGCGGTTTGCGGCCGGCGACCGGGGAGCGCCTCCGCCAGTGCAGAAGGCGCCGTTTCCGGCATCGTTTCCTGTTCTGGGGTCCCGCCAAAGCGCCTGCCGACGCCGACGGCGGCCGCTGCCAGTGCCAGCGGAACCCCCAGCGCCCAGCCGCTGAAGATCAGGACGGCCACCATGACCCCGGCCGCCACGATTACGCCGTACCAGGCAACGGTCCGCGGCTGCAGCAGCCGAATGCCGGCCGCCAGCCCAAACGCGGTGACGGCCGTGAAACACGCCGAGGCCGCGCCGATCTGGAACTGCATGTCGGTGAGTCCGGCGACGGCGGCAGCGAAGGACAGCAAGGTCAGGACGGCCAGAGTTGCCAGGCTTGCGGCGGGTACCTGTCCCCGCCCGGCACCGCGTGCAAGCGCGGGCGGCAGCACGCCGTCGGACGCCAGAGCAGCCCCGAGCCGGCTGGCCCCGGCCACGAAGGTGTTGATGGGGCCGAACGTCAAAACCGCCGCCGCAACCGCGGTGAGCGGGGCCGCCAATGAGCCCAGCCCTTTCTCCAGCAACGCCGCGACGGGCACCGCAGTAGCGGGCAGTTCCGGGCCGAGGACGGCCACCGAGGCGGCGACAACGCCAATGTAGACCGCGCCCACCACAATCAGCGTGAGCCACGTGGCCCGTCGGAGATCGCGCCCGGGGTTCCGGAACTCACCGGCCAGGTGCGAGACGGCTTCCCAGCCGGCGAAGCAGAAGAACAGCAGGCTCGCGGCACCGCCGACCGCCCAGTAGCCGTGCGGGGCGAAGGGCTGGAAATTTTCCGCATTGGCGTGCGGTGCCGCGAGCACGACGGCGAGCGCGAGCAGTGCCACCAGCAGCACCATGAGCGCCAGTTGCATGCGGCTGGAAACCCTGATGCCGACGGCGTTGCTCGCGAAGGCGGCCAGCAGGATCACCGCCGCCGCGAGGACTGCGGTGTCCCGGCCGCCGCCGGCAGCGTGGGCGATGTAGTTGCCGCCGATCACGGCCGTAGCCGGGGCGCCGAAGGGGATCGAAAAGTAGAAGAGGTACCCGGCCACCACCGAGGCGCGGCGACCAAAGGCACGCTTGACGAAGTGGGCGATCCCGCCGGCGTCGGGCTGCTGGCGGCTCATTTCGGCGAAGCTGAAGGCAACGGGAACGCAGAACACCAGCAGGACGGCCCAGGCCAGGAGCGACGCCGGGCCGGCCTCCTTGGCTGCGATGGCGGGAAGCACCAGGACACCCGAGCCCAGGATCGCGCCGACATAGATTCCGGTGGCCCGGAACAGGCCCAGTCCGTTGCCGGCGCCGCTGCCGCTGCCGTCATTTTTTCTGTTGACTTTCACCCCTCCATTCATCCGTAGAATCACCGGCGCCGGAAGCGGCAAAACTGACGGCCACCCGCAAAAAACTGCCTGCCGCCGCGCCTGCTGACCCGCAGTCGGGGGTCCACCCTTTTCCGGGCGAGGGAGGGTAGCGTTCCATTATGAGTGCGCAGCAGCCTGACGATGTGTACACGCACGGCCACCACGAGTCGGTGGTCCGTGCCCATGCCTCCCGCACGGCGGAAAACTCGGCAGCGTTCGTGCTCCCGCATCTGATGCCCGGGACCTCCGTCCTCGACGTCGGCTGTGGGCCTGGCAGCATCACCTGCGACTTCGCGGAGCTGGTGGCGCCGGGCAGGGTCACAGGCTTGGACCGCTCCCCCGACATCATCGCCCAGGCCGCGGCCCTCGCCGTCGAGCGCGGCGTGGACAATGTCGGCTTTGCCGCCGGCAACATCTACGACCTCGACTTCCCGGACGAATCCTTCGACGTCGTCCACGCCCATCAGGTCCTCCAGCACCTCACGGACCCGGTCGCGGCGCTGCGGGAGATGCGCCGGGCGGCCAAGGCAGGCGGGATTGTGGCGGTGCGCGACGCCGACTTCCACGGCATGAGCTGGTACCCGGCCATCCCCGAGCTCGACGACTGGATGGAGCTCTACCAGCGAATCGCCCGTCGCAATGGCGCCGAGCCCGACGCCGGCCGCCGGCTCGTGTCCTGGGCGCAGGCCGCCGGCTTCACGGATGTGGCGCCGTCCAGCAGCAACTGGCTCTACGCCACTGGGCATGAGCGGCGGTGGCAGGCCCGGGTGTGGGGCGAGCGGGTGCTGCATTCGTCCTTTGCCGACCAGGCGCTCGAGTACGGCCTGGCCAGCGAGGCGGACCTGGCCCGGATTTCCGCGGGCTGGCACCGGTGGGGCTCCACCGACGACGGCTGGTTCCTGATTCCCAACGGCGAGGTCATCGCCCGGGCGTGAGCGGCGGCCAGCGGTCACAGCACCGGCACAGCCCGCCGAAAGTGCAGCCATAACTCCGCGCCTGAGGCTGGGTACAGGCCGAATCCTCGGCCGGCCCGGAAGCCCGGGCCCCAGCAAAGGAGTTTCACCATGGCAAAGATCAACAAGACCACCGCGGGCATCATGCTCGCTGCGGTGATCGGCGGCGGCGCCATCGGCGCATCGGCCATCCCCGCGATGGCTGCCGATTCCACCGGCAGCTCGTCCTCGACCCGGGCCACCGACGGCTACGGCACCGGGGGCCAGCGCGGCCCGCACCAGGCCAACGGAAAGACGGAGGAGGTCCTCACCGGCGACACCGCCACGAAGGTCGAGGCGGCGGTAAAGGCCGCCCAGCCGGATGCGACGATCGAGCGGATGGAGACCGACGCCGACGGCGCCACCTACGAAGCCCACATCACGAAGGCGGACGGCACGCGCGCCACTGTCCTGCTGGATGCGAACTTCACGGTGACCGCAACCCAGGAAGGCCAGGGCGGCCCCGGCGGCGGCCATGGCGGCCCCGGGGACACCGCCACGGATGGCTACACGTCCAACGGCTAACCCTTAGCGGGTCTTGGGCGCGCCCTTGCACGCCCAAGGCCCGCGATCCTGGCGGCACGGCCGGCCTCCGGGGCATTCACCGTCGCGTTGCCGGCAGCCATTCCCTGCTTCCGGGTCTGCGGATAGGGTGCATTAGACATCTGCACTGGAGACCACGGCAAGGAGAAACCCATGCGCAAATTGACGGCCGGCCTTTTCTGMTCTGTGGACGGCGTGGTTGAAGACCCGTTCAAGTGGCAATTCGACAGCTTCGACGAGGAGCTCGGCGCCGGGATGGGCGAGATGATGGGCCGGATCGACACTGCGCTCCTCGGCCGCGTGGGCTACGAGCAATGGGCAGAATACTGGCCCAACGCCGAAAGCGACGCGGACTTTGCCGGATTCATCAATCCGCTGCCGAAATTTGTCGCGTCCCGGACCCTGACAGGCGAGCTGGAATGGCAAAATTCACGCCTGATCGAGGGCCCGCTGGAAGACTTCGTCGCGGCCCTGAAGAACAGCGACGGCGGCGAAATCGGGATCTTCAGCAGCATTTCGCTGGTCCACCAGTTACTGTTCGCCGGGCTGCTCGACACCTTGATGCTGATCGTCCATCCCGTGATCGCCGGCAGCGGGCGGCGGCTGTTCAACGACGGCGATGCCCTCACCCGGCTGGAGCTGCAGTCGTCCCAGCAGACCAGCAAAGGCAACATGATTCTCAGCTACGGCCTCCGCCGCGACTGACTCCCGTCATCAATCGGACCCGCCACGGCCGGGACCGTAAACTTACCTGGTGCAACCCTCCCTTTGGCTGGCCCTGGCCGGCGCCGGCGTCCTGATCAGCTTCACTCCCGGCGCGGGCGCCATCAACACCATGAGCAACTCCCTGAACTCGGGATTCCGACGGTCCCTCTGGGGCATCCTGGGCCAGCAGGCCGCCCTCGTGGTGCACATCCTGATCGTGGCGCTCGGCGTCGGGGTGCTCGTGGCGAGCTCACCGGTTGCCTTCAACGTGATCCGCTACGCCGGCGCCGCCTACCTGGTCTACCTTGGCATCCGGCAGTTCCTGCACAAACCGGACCTGGACCAGGAGAAGGCCGCGGCCCTGCGCAACGAGCCGGGCCTGTCCATGTTCCGCCGTGGCCTCTGGGTCAATCTGCTCAACCCCAAAGCCGTGGTCTTCTTCCTGGCCTTCATGCCGCAGTTCATCCGGCCGGAGCAGCCGCTGCTGCCGCAGTACGTGGTCCTGGCCGCCACCGTGATCGTGATCGACGTCCTGGTCATGTGGTTCTTCTTCGCGGCTGCGGCCCGGTCCTTCCAGCGCTTCACCCGCGACGCCCGCGGACAAAAGGTCCTGAACCGGACGTTCGGCGGGCTCTTCGTCGGCGTCGGCGTCCTCCTGGCCGCAATCCACTAGGCACCGCGGCCGCCGGCGTCCCGGCACCGGCGGCAGGTCAGAGCCCGGGCGCCACCGACAACGCCTGCGCCGTTCCCGCCAGTTCGGGAGCTTCCCGGGCCACGATTTCCTCGACGTAGGCAGTGGCAGCGTCCGCGAGTCCGTCGTAGAGGCGGACAAGGAGTTTCCTGGCCTCGGTCCGCGGCCAGGCTTCCGGCAGGAGCTCGGCGGGAAGATCACGGTCGCTCCACGGGAACGCCCGCCAGGCGTCCATCAGCTCGGTCCTGGCCCTGAAGGCCTCCGCCGGGCTGACCGTTCCGGCGTCGAGGCGTTCGGCCCAGGGCGTGAATTTTTCGGTAAACGGCCGGTATTGTTCCCTGAACTCCTGCGGTGACCACGCCTCGACGAGCCGCTTGCCGCGGAGGCTCGATTCAGCGGTGCGGAAGATGACGTAGTCGTCCACGCCGTAGCCCTTGCAGGTTTCTTCGAGTTCCTCGGCGTGGTCCCGCGGAGACACCCACAGCGCCCCGAACAGCGGCGCGAATCCGCGCCAACGCAGGCGTGAGCGGAACATTTCGCGGACATCCCGCGACGTCTCCGGAATCGAAAACGCGATGACGGTCCAGTGGCCGTCCCATTGGCGGGACTGTTCGCCGAAGACGGAGACCTGCTCGAGGCCGTGGCGGAGCCGGTTGCGCGCCCCCGGGGTGATCCGGTAGCGCGACGTTCGCCCTGCACTGGACTGTTCGAGTACGCCCCGGGACGCCAGGCGGCTCAACGCCGTCGCCGACGCCGAGGCCGTGATTCCCAGGCCCGCGGCCAGGGCGGCGATGAGCCGGGACGGCAGCCATGCCTCGCTCTTGAACCAGTAGTCAACCAGCAGGGTGAGCAGCTGGTGCTGGGTGGACGGCCCCTTCAAAGGCCGCGGAAAGTCGATGGCCAGGTCCGGGTCCATGCCGGGCAGGGAGGCCGGCCGCTCGCTCATCACGCCTCCATCATGCCAGTCACATCCGCCATCATTTTATTTTGCACTTAGATTGACGGACGCCAATTTAAGTGCATACTATTGCACCAGAGTGACGGAGGCCACAGCCGACCCCGCCCGCCCTGCTCAGCATGCGAGCCCAAGATCTTCCCCCAGCCCCACCTTCCCGCGCCATATCCCTGCCCACCTAGGAGATCCGCAATGACCGCTGGTCCCATCGTTCCGCCGACGCCGTTGACGCCGCCCGCGGACCAGGCCCGCCCCGTTTCCGCCGAGGGAACCAAACATGCCCGCCGCGCCGCCACCGCCAGCTTCATCGGCAGCACCCTGGAGTACTACGACTTCTTCATCTACGGTTCGGCATCCGCCCTGATTTTCAACAAGATCTTTTTCCCCGGCATCGATCCCGCTCTCGGCACCATCCTGTCCATGGCCACCATCGGCATCGGCTACGTCATCCGCCCCCTCGCGGCCAGCGTGATCGGCCATTTTGGCGACCGCATGGGACGGCGCCAGATGCTGGTCCTGACGCTCGTGGTGATGGGCGTGGCCACCTTCCTCATCGGCTGCCTGCCGCCGGCCTCCGTCATCGGCGCGGCCGCCCCGGTCCTCCTGGTCGTCCTGCGCGCGCTTCAGGGCGCCTCCGCGGCCGGCGAATCAGTCGGCGCCGTCACCATGACCATGGAACATGCGCCCAGCAATAAGCGGGCCTTCTACAGCAGCTGGGTCAACACCGGCGCCGTGGCCGGGATCATGCTCGCCTCCCTGGCCTTCCTGGCTGTGTCCCTCCTGCCGCAGGAGGACCTGCTCAGCTGGGGATGGCGGCTGCCGTTCCTCGCCAGCATCCTGGTGGTCGCCGTCGGGCTCTGGATCCGCCTCCGGTTGCCCGAATCCGAGGTGTTCGAAGCCGCGAAGGAAGCGGAAACCGAGGAGGAACTGCCCATCAAGGTGGTTCTCCGCGACCATTGGCGCACTATCGTCAAAGTCATCTTCTTTGGGCTCTGGAGCGTGGTGTCGTCGGTCTTCGCGGCCTTCGGGCTGGCCTACGCCACCGGAAAATTCGGGATCCCGTCCGCCGCCATGCTCGGGGTCACCATCGCCACGGCCGCCCTGGGCATCATCGCCCAGCCCTACGCCGGCATCCTCGCGGACCGGATCGGCCGCAAGCCGGTCTTCATCACCGGCAACATCATTTGCGCCGCGGCCGCCTTCGCCTACTTCTGGTCCATCAGCACCGCGTCCATCCCGCTGATCTTCGCCAGCGGCATCCTGTTCATGACCGTGGGCTACGGGATGGTCAACCCGCTGGGCCCGGCCATGACGGCCGAAATGTTCCCCACGAAGATCCGCTACTCCGGCGCCGCCACGGCCTCGCAGCTGGGGCTCGTCGTCACCGGTTTCGCGCCGGCCATCGCCGCGGCCATCGTACAGCCCGGCCCCACCGGATGGATTCCCGTGGCCGCCTTCACCGCGGCCTGCTGCCTTGCCTCGGCAGCCGTCACCGCAATCTGGGTCAAGGAAACCTACAACGTCCCCACCGAGGCGCTGGGGACCAGGGAATCCGCGAACGCTTAAATCCTGATCCCAGGACAAAAGCGGAGGGGAACGGCCGGGTGATTCTCGGCCGTTCCCCTCCCGTCGTGAACAACCCACAGCCCTCGAACAAACCACACGCCCTGAACACGCCAGTGAGGAAACCTTCCGTGACACCGAGCCCCGCGCTAAAGCCTGTGCTGATTGAACAAGACATCGAAACCCGGATGCCGGATGGCACCATCCTGCGATCCACGGTGTACCGCCCGGCGGACGGGGAACCGTGCCCGGTGCTGCTGACCAGGACGCCCTACGGCCGTGACCTCTCCGTCAACTCCGCCTACTTCAACCCCGTAACCGTCGCGGCGGCGGGCTACGTGGTCATCATGCAGGACTGCCGCGGGCGCTTCGGCTCCGACGGGGTTTTCGACCCGTCCGCCAATGAAGCGTCCGACGGCGCCGCGACCGTCGAGTGGGCCGCACTGCTGCCGTACTCCAATGGTGCCGTGGGGATGTGGGGCCGATCGTACTTCGCGGAGACCCAGTGGCGGGCGGCGTCCCTTGCCCCGAAGGGGCTCGCTGCCCTCTCCCCCGGCATTTCCGCCGGAGCCAACGCCAACAACGGTTCCCTGTACCGCGGCGGGGCCTACGAGCTCGGCAGCCGGCTGAGCTGGGGCCATGCCTCTGTCTCGGCCAGCGAGCTCCTCCGCGAATATGCGGACGACCCGGAACGGCAGGGCAAGGAATTACAGGCGTGGCTGGATCTGGACCGCTCATTTTCCGACGGCAGCGCCTTCGACACCCTGCCGCTGCGGGATCTCTCGGCACAGCTTGGCACATTCATGAACCGCCATGTCCTCCCCTCGGCCGGGGAGTCGCCGGGCAACAGCTTCACGCGCCTGTGGGACGAAGCATCCAGCAAGCCGGTGCCGTTGCCGACGCTGCACATCGGCGGCTGGTTCGATATCTTCTGCCCCAGCACCCTCTCCCAGTACTCGATGCAGCTCGAACACAGCAAAACGGGGGCCGCGCCCGCGCCCCGGCTTATCGTGGGCCCCTGGACCCACACGAACTTCTCCGCCGGCTACCCGGATGTGCACTTCGGGGTGAACGCTGCCGGGGGCATGATGAACGGCCTGGGGGATCTTTCCGGGCTCCAGACGGCCTGGTTCGATTCCGTCCTCAAGGGCGAGCCGGAGCGGCTGCGGCAGGTGCCGCCGGTCCTGCTGTACTTCATGGGCGAAAACCAGTGGCGCGGTTTTGAGGAGCTGCCTTCGCCGCGCAGCCACCGCGCCTGGTTCCTCGGCGCGGACGGGACGCTGCAGGACACGCCGGGATCCGGCGGTTCCGTCGGCTACGACTCCGACCCCCTGGACCCGGTCCCCGCCGCGGGCGGCGCCACCATGATCCACGGGGTGTACCCCGCAGGCCCGGCCGCGCAGCACGCCGTGGAGGCCCGCGCCGACGTCCTGACCTTTACGGCAGAGGCGTTCGAGGAGCCGGTCACCCTGTTCGGCGAGGTCAGCGCCACGTTCTTCGCGGCCTCCACTGCCGTGGACACAGACTTCGTGGTGCGGCTCTGCCGGGTCACTCCAGATGGGACATCCCTGGGCATTGCCGACGGCATAGTCCGCGCGTCCTGGCGGGACAGCTATGCGGGCACAGGGCTGTGGGAAGCCGGCCACGAGCCCTCCCCGATCGAACCCGGCCGGCCGTACGAATACACGGTCAGTCTCTGGCAGACGGCCTGCACCTTTGCCCCCGGCGAGCGGCTCCGCGTCCAGGTCACCTCCAGCTGCCACCCGCGCTGGGACCGGAACCTCAACACGGGCAAGCTGGCCTATGACTCCGCCGAGACACTCGTTGCCCGGCAGTCCATCCTGTTCGGCGAGGGCCACCCCAGCCGGCTGACGGCTGGAATCCTGTGACCGCGCCCTCGCCTGGAGCCCCGGAAGCACCCGGGCTGACCTTCCTTGCGGAACTCTCCGTCATCGTCGCCGAGCCGATCGACGTCGGGCCAACACCGGAAGGCCACCGGCGCGTCATCCCGATCACCGGCGGAACGGTCAGCGGGCCGGTCCTGAACGGGCGGGTCCTCCCGGGCGGCGCGGACTACCAGCTCCTCCGGAGCGCCACGCTGACGGAGCTGGACGCCCGGTACGTCCTGGAAACCGACGACGGCGAGCGGATCTTCGTGCACAACACCGCTCTCCGGCACGGCTCGGCCCGGGACATCGAGCTGTTGAACTCCGGCTCCGCCGTCGACCCTTCAAAGATCTACTTCCGCTGCTGGCCACGGCTCACCACTGCCTCCCCCGCCCTGGACTGGCTGAACACCCGCCTCATGCTCGGGTCGGGCGAACGGCGGCCCGGCCGGGTGGTCATCAGGATCTTCACGGTCGATTAGCGGCCGCCCGGCCGGCCGGGCACAGGCAGGACCGGGGCTGCTTCACCGCAGCCCCGGTCTTTCCGTGTGCTTCCTACGCTCGTGCCAAAAGCGTCCCCGCTCCCCTGTCAGACGGGGCCGGGCGCCAGCTTCCGAAGGTCCGCCTTCCGGATCTTGCCGCTCGCTGTCCGGGGCATCTCGTCCACGAAGACGACGGACTTGGGGATCTTGTACCTCGCCAGCCGGCCCTCCAGGTGGGAGCGCAGCTGTTCTTCCGTGAGCCGGGCGCCCTCCCGCAGCAGCACCACGGCCCGCGGCACCTCGCCCCATTTCTCGTCCGGCATCCCGATCACCGCGACGCTTCCGACGGCGTCGAGCTCGGCGATGGCCTGCTCCACCTCGGCCGGGTAGATGTTCTCCCCGCCGGAAATGATCATGTCCTTGAGCCGGTCGGAGATGAACACGAAACCGTCCGGGTCCTTGTAGCCCATGTCACCGGATTTGAACCAGCCGTCCGCTGTGTAGGAATCCGCGGAGGCCCCGGGCCGGTTCCAGTACTGGTGGATGACGTTGGGACCCTTGATCTGGAGCTCCCCCACCGTTGCGGGCGCAGCGGGCCCGGACGCCGGGTCGAGGGGATCGGCCACCCGGACATCGGTGAAGAAATGCGGCAGTCCGGAGGACCCGGCCTTGTCCCGGGACCTCGCCGCCGGCAGCGTGGTGGCGCCCGGGGCCGTCTCGGTCATGCCGTAGCCGTTGGAGAAGCGCAACCCCCTCCGCTCGTAGGCTTCCAGGACCCGCATCGGCACCGCGGACCCGCCGCAGGTCAGTTTGTTCAACGAGCTGAGGTCCGTGGCGTCCCAGTCCGGGTGCTCGCACAGCATCTGGTACGTCGTGGGCACCCCGCTGATGGTGGTTGCGTGGTGCTGCTGGACCAGCTCGAGCGTCCGGCGGGGATCGAACTTGGCCTCCAATATCACGGTGCCGCCTTTGAGGAGCGTGGGCAGGACGCCCATGTCCAGGGAGGCGACGTGGAACATCGGGGAGATCATGAGGGCCACGTCGGTGGAGGCAAAGTCGAAATCGACCAGAACGTTGAC
This sequence comes from Arthrobacter sp. P1_A5, assembly GCF_056406825.1. NCBI lineage: Bacteria > Bacillati > Actinomycetota > Actinomycetes > Micrococcales > Micrococcaceae > Arthrobacter > Arthrobacter sp. P1_A5. The sequence goes on from NZ_JBFTZL010000003.1 coordinate 31,218, forward strand.
GCAGTTCCACGTGATGTTGCCGTGGGTCAGGAGCGCGCCTTTGGGGTTTCCGGTGGTTCCGGAGGTGTAGAGGATCATGGCGGCGTCGTCCAGGCCCACGGGCTCGTCCGGCGCCAGCGCCGCACCGGACGCAATGACGGCCTCATACGCCTCCACGGCGGTTCCCCGGCCAGCACCGCCGTTGGCCCCGCCGTCGGGAACCGTTGAATCGGGCAGCATTGAATCGGGAACTGTTTTGGCTGGCACTGTCGACTCGTCGACGACGATCCGCGAACCCACAGCGGTCTCCGCCGAGCCGCGTTCCGCAAGCACCGCGAGCGCCGCCGAATGGACCAGCAGGACAGCGCCGCTGTCCCGGAGCTGGAACTGGATCTCGGGCGGGGCAAGCCGGGTGTTCAGCGGGACGAAGACCGCCCCGGCCAGGCCGGCGGCGAAGAGGGTCTCCAGGAAGGAGGGATCGTTTTCGCCCAGGTAGGCCACCCTGTCGCCCTTGACTACGCCGCGGTCCCGGAAGGCGTTCGCGAGCCGGGCGGAACGGTCCGCGAGCTCGATGTAGCTGAGACTGCGTTCCCCGGCGATGATTGCGGTCTTGGTGCCCGACTTCGGGCGGCGCCGTTGCAGCCACGAGCCGATGCCAAAATTCTCCACGGAAAATCCTTTCTAGTTAGACGGTAGCGCCAGCGGGCCGGCTTAGGACCGGACAGCCTGCAGATCGTTGTTCTTGGGCTCTCGCGTCAGCAGGATGAAGACGATCGACACGACGGACATGATGGCCAGGTACCAGACCACGGCGGCGGTGTCCTGTCCGGAGTCCTTGAAGATCTGCGCCACGATGCCCGGCGTGAATCCCGCGCCGAGGAGCGTGGCGAGCTGGTAGCCCAGCGAGGCGCCGGTGTAGCGCGAGGTGGTGCCGAACTGCTCGGACACGAACGCTGCGAGCGGGCCGAACAGGGTGGAATGGATCATGAGGCCCACGGCGAAGGCCACGAAGATCAGCCCGATGTTGTTGGAGGACAGGAGCTGGAACATCGGTGTGAGGTAAAGGATGAAGAGCACCAGGCCGCCGACCATGACGGGCCGCCGGCCCAGCTTGTCGGAGAGCCGGCCGCCCATGATCACGAAGGCGATGGACACGAAGGAGGCGGCCGCGAAGGCGTAGAGCACGCCCTGCCGGTCCGCGCCCTTGGACACGGCGTAGGTCACGGAGAACGTGGCCAGCACCACCTGGAGGGCAAACCCGGCCGCGCCGGCCAGCATGGTGAAGATCAGAGTCTTGGGCCGGCGCAGGACCTGCAGGAGCGGAATCTCCCGGCGCGCCGACGCGCTGCCCGGCACCGTCGGCTGGGTGTTGTCCCGTTCGGCATGTTCCCGTTCGGCTTTCTCTTGTTCCAGTGCCGCCTTGAAGATGGGGCTTTCGGAGACCTTGAGCCGGACGAACATGCCGATGCCCAGCAGGACGAAGGACAGCAGGAACGGCACGCGCCAGCCCCAGGCCAGGAACTGTTCGTTGGGCAGGGCCGCGAACGCGCCCATGACCAGGGTGCCCAGCACCGCGCCGGTGGGGGCGCCGGCGTTGACGAACGAGGCCGCGAAGCCGCGCTTGCCCGATTCCGAATGCTCCAGCGCCATGAGGGCGGCGCCGCCCCACTCCCCTCCGACGGCGATGCCCTGGCAGACCCGAAGGATGACGAGCATCACGGCACCCCAGGCTCCGGCTACCGCGGCCCCGGGCACCAGTCCGATCAGGGTGGAGGCGATGCCCATGACCAGCATCGAGACAATCAGCATGTTCTTGCGTCCCAGCCGGTCGCCGAAGTGGCCGAAGATGATGCCGCCGAGGGGCCGCGCCACGTAGCCGGCGGCGAACGTCCCGTACGCGGCCACCACCCCCACCCATTCATCCGCGCCGGAGAAGAACACCTTGGGAAAGACCACCGCGGCGGCCGTGGCATAGAGCAGGAAGTCGTAATACTCGATGGTGCTGCCGAGATAGCTGGAGGCGATGACGGTCCGTGCTTCACGGCGACGCGTACCCGCGTCCATGGCCTGCAACTGCGAAATTTGGGACATCGTTGTTCCTTATGGCAGAGGGGGATGGTGAAGGGGTGTGGCGGTTTACTTGTAGAAGCGGGCGAGGAACTCGGCCACGACGGCCGGGCGTTCCTGACCTTCGATCTCGATCGTGTTGGCGACCTTGATCTGGGCGCCGCCCTTGACCTCGGTGACTTCCGCGATGGTGGCCCGCATGCGGATGCGTGAACCCACCTTGACGGGGGAGGTGAAGCGGACCTTGTCGAGGCCGTAGTTGACCTTGGTGGTGACGCCGTCGACGTCGAACAGCTCGCCCCAGAACGGGATGATGAGCGAGAGGGTGAGGAAGCCGTGGGCGATCGGGGCTCCGAAGGGGCCGTCCTTGGCGCGTTCCGGGTCCACGTGGATCCACTGGTCGTCGCCCGTGGCGTCGGCGAATTTGTTGATTTGTTCCTGGGTGATTTCGCGGTAGTCGGTGGCGCCGAGGTCGGTGCCGGCGAGGGTGAGGAGTTTGTCGAAGTCGACGACGAGGTTGGGCATCTTGGCTCCTGGAGCGGTTGGGTTTGGGTGTCCGACGACGGCGGAACGCCGTCAGCGGGTGAAGAGCGTCAGTGGGTGAAGAGCGTCAGTGGGTGAAGGCGCTGTGGCCGGTGAGGGCCCGGCCGACGATCAGGGCGTTGATCTCGTGGGTCCCCTCGTAGGAGTAGACGGCTTCGGCATCGGCATGGAACCGTGCGACGTCGGCCGCGAGCATGATGCCGTTGCCGCCCACCACTTCGCGGGCCAGCGCCACGGTCTCGCGCATCAGCAGGGAGGTCTGCATCTTGGCCAGGGCCGAGTCCTGGTCCCGGTAGATGCCCTTCTCCTGCTGTTCAGTCAGCCGGACCACCAGGGACAGCGCCGAGGTGACGTTGCCGAGCATCCGGGCGAGCTTTTCCTGGACGAGCTGGAAGGACGCGAGCGGGCGGCCGAACTGCCGGCGCCCGGAGACGTAGCGCAGCGCGGCTTCGAAAGCTCCTGCCGCGATGCCGGCTGCGATCCAGGCGACGTCCGAGCGCATGGCCCGCAGCATCGCCGCCACGTCCCGGAACGAGTTCACGTTGTGGAGCCGCCTGGCCTCGGGGACGCGGACGCCGTCGAGGGTGATGTGGGCGTTCTGCATCATCCGCAGCGCAGTCTTGCCGTGGATCTTCTCCAGGGTCACTCCGGCCGCCTCACGGTCCACGAGGAAAGCCTTGACCTGGCCGTCGGCGACGTCGCGGGCGAAGACGGCCAGGACGTCGGCCGTTGCCGCGCCGCCGATCCAGCGCTTGGCGCCGTCCAGGACCCAGGTGTCGCCGTCCGGGCCAGCCTCACACCCCTTTTCCCTGCGGGCCGTCGTCGCGAGTCCGCCGGCGATGTCGGAGCCGGATTCCGGCTCGGTCAGCGAGAAGACGCCCTTGAGCGAGAAGTCGATGACCCTGGGCATCCAGTCGGCCTGCTGTTCCGCGGAGGCGCCGACCCGGATGGCGGTCCGGAACAGCCCGGCCTGGGCCGTGTACCAGGTGGCCAGCGAGGCGTCCGTGCGGGCGAGTTCGAAGATCCGGAAGCCCTGGTAGATGCCCCGGGCAGGCGTCTGACCCGCACCCGGGACGCCGGTCAGTTCCGCCGGTTCCATGAGGTCCAGATCGATCAGCGGCCGGGCGAGCTGGTCCGGGAACTCGCCGCGCTCCCAGTAGTCGGCCAGGAGCGGGCGGGCCTGGGTGTCCAGGAACTCCCGCAGCCGCCCCAGCACTTTCCGCTCCCCGTCGGTGAGGAGGGATTCGGCGTCGTAGTAGTCGCAGACGCTGTAGAGGCGCTCCTGGGCTGTTGTCTGGGGCGCGGTTTCGACGGGCATCTCAGCCACCGAGCCCGAGCAGGCGGACGGCGTTGTGCTTGAGGATCTTGGGCCGGACCTCGTCCTTCAGCGGCAGGTCCGCGAAGGCGCCCAGCCATTTCTGCGGGGTGATGAGCGGGAAGTCGGTGCCGAACAGGACCTTGTCCTGCAGGACCGAGTTGGCCATCCGGACCAGGGACTCCGGGAAGTACTTCGGGGACCAGCCGGAGAGGTCGATGAACACGTTGGCCTTGTGCGTGGCGATCGAGTTGGCCTCGTCCTGCCACGGCACCGAGGGGTGGGCCATGATGATTTGCAGCTCCGGGAAGTCCGCGGCCACGGCGTCGAGCAGGAGCGGGTTGGAGTAGGCCAGTTTGATGCCGTATCCGCCCGGGAGCCCGGCCCCCATGCCGTTCTGTCCCGTGTGGAAGATGCCCGGCAGGCCCAGTTCCTGGAGGGTTTCCCAGAGCGGGTAGAACTGCTCGTTGGAGGGGTCGAAGCCCTGCAGGCTCGGGTGGAACTTGAACCCGCGCGCGCCGAGGTCGATTGCCTGGTGCTTGGCGCCCTGGATCGCCTCGGCGCCGGTGCGGGGGTCCACGCTCCCGAAGGGGATCAGGACGTCGTTGTTCCGCGCCGCCCCGGCAATGAGGTCCGGGATGCTGTTGGGCTCGTGCTTGAGCTGGGTCCGGGCGTCGACGGTGAAGACGACGGCGGCCATGTTCAGTTCGCGGTAGACCTCGGCGATCCGGTCCAGCGAAGGGCTGCGGTCCTCGGCCTTGAAGTACTTGGCGGAGGCCTCGGTCAGGGCCGCCGGAAGGGACTCGTGGCCGTGGCCGTCCACTTCGAGGTGGACGTGCATGTCGATCGCATCGAGTGAGGCGGCGTCGATGCCGGGTTCGTAGCGCCGGGCAGCCATCTCAGCGGACCTCGGCCGGTTCGGGCTGCAGTTCCGCCGGCAGCGGCAGGAAGTCCTCGCCCACGCTTTGCAGCTTGTCCCCGAAGAGCGCGCCGAAGTTTTCCACGAGATCCTGGTAGCCCCAGCCGCCCTCGCGGTATTCGGTGGCGGCGGCGTCGGGGTGGGTCCAGAGTTGCAGCCGGTCACCGCCCGCTCCGATTGCCTGGCCGGTGACGCCGGCGGCAGCGTCGGAGGCCAGGAAGGCCACCAGCCCGGCGACGTCGCCGGCCGTGCCAAACCCGAGGTCGTGGCGGAAGAAGGCCGGCATCGCCTCGCCGCGTTCGTCGGCCTCGACGGCCTTCTGGAAGTACGGGACGGTCTTGGTCATGGCGGTGGCGGCCACGGGAATGACGGCGTTGGCGGTGACGCCGGCCTTCTTCATTTCCAGCGCCCAGGTGCGGACCATGCCCACGATTCCGGCCTTCGCGGCGGCATAGTTGGTCTGTCCGAAGTTGCCGCGCTGGCCCGTCGGGGAGCCGATGGTGATGATGCGGCCGGGAATGCCGTGCTCCTTGAAGTAGCCGAAGGCCTCCCGGGCGCAGGTGAAGGTGCCGCGCAGGTGGACGTTGATCACGGCGTCGAAGTCCTCGTCCGTCATCTTCAGCAGGCTCTTGTCCCGCAGGATGCCGGCGTTGGTGACCAGGATGTCCAGCCGGCCGAACTCGGTGACGGCTGCCTGCACGAGCCTCTTGGCGACGTCGGAGCTGCCCACCGGGGCGACGACGGCGGCTGCGCGGCCGCCGTCGGACTGAATCGTCCGGACAGCGTCGGCGGCGACCTCGGCGTCCACATCGTTGACGACGACCGCGGCGCCCTGGCGGGCCAGTTCCCGGGCGTAGGCCAGGCCGAGGCCCCGTCCGCTTCCGGTGACGATTGCTACTTTTCCTGACAGGCTCATTGCCGCTCCTTTGCTAGCTGCCTTGTGCATCCGGCCCCGCGGCGTGGGATGCTGTTCTGTATCCATGAAAATATGGATAGTTGAAAAAGTCAACGATTTATTTTTTGGACTATTGGAGTTGGGCATGGCGACCGAAGTTGACGACGGGCCGGGCACCGAGCCTGCGGAGAAGCTCACGGCGGCAACCATCAGCCTGGACGCGGGCTTCCTGCTGGCCAAGCTGCATGCCGGCGGGTCGGTCCTGAACAACCGCGCCCTGGCCGCGTTCGACCTCAAGGAGCGCTCCTACTCGGTGCTCGCCCTGGCCAACAGCGGGCTGGAACCAACCCAGCGGGAGATGGCCGAGTTCCTCAGCCTGGACCCGAGCCAGATTGTCGCCCTGATCGACGAGCTGGAGAAGCGCGGGCTGGTGATCCGGGCGCCCGGGAAGCTGGACCGGCGCGCCAAGATTGTTTCCTCGACCCCGGAGGGGGAAGCCCTCTTCCGGCGGGCCGAGGCCGCGGCGCGGGACGCAGAATCCGCCGCCCTGGCCGGCCTCAGCGCCCCGGAGATCGCGACACTCAAGGGGTTGCTCCGCAAGGCACTGTGGGGGCCGGCAGCCTGATCGCGGCCGCTCAAGCACTGAGGGAATACCCTTGGGGCAGGAGGGAGCCATGACCGTTCGCAGCGCAGGCCTTCTGCTGTACCGGCTAAGGAGTGCGTCCCCGCCCGGCGGGGCGCCGCCATCCGGCAGCGCACCGCAGCTCGAGCTCTGGATAGCCCACATGGGCGGCCCGTTCTGGGCCCGCAAGGACGCCCGCGGCTGGTCCATCCCCAAGGGAGAATACCTCGCCGACGAGGACCCCCTGGCGGCCGCGCACCGCGAGTTCGCGGAGGAAATCGGCACACCGGCACCCGCCGCCGAGTACCATCGGCTCGGCGACTTCCGCCAGCCCTCCGGCAAGATCATCACGGTCTTCACGGCGGAAGCGGACTTCCAGCCCGAACGCATCGTGAGCAACACCTTCGAGCTGGAGTGGCCGAGGGGATCGGGCACAATCGGAAGCTTCCCCGAGATCGACCGCGCGGATTGGACCGCCGAGCCCGCAGCCCGGTCCAGGCTGGTCAAGGGCCAGCTGCCGGTCCTCGACGCGCTGGTCCGGCACCTTGGACTTGACCCGGCCGAACCCGCGCCCGGGCATGACAATAAGTAAAAGTCAGTTGACATCTTTTGTAATACTTCGCGGGGGCCAGCTAGCCAAGAGGCCCGGGATCGTTCATGCTTAGCTATGACCTCAATGTCGAGCCAGTACCGGATCATCGCGGTCTGCACCGGAAACATCTGCCGGTCCCCGATGGCGGAACTTATGCTGGCGGAGGCATTCCGGGCCGAGCGCCTCACGGGGGCCGTGGTCGATTCCGCCGGCACCACCGCGTATGAGGCGGGCCGGCCGATCGATCCCCGGGCAGCGCGCAAACTCACGGCGCAGAACATCGCTTCGGACCGCCACGTGGCGCGCGAATGGCGGCCCGAATGGTTCGCGAGCCGGGATCTGATCCTGGCCCTCGACGTCGACCACTACGGCTGGCTCCGGCAGGCAGCACCGGACCGGGACTCTCTGGCCAAGATCCGCATGCTCCGCAGCTTCGACCCCGCCGTGGCGGACGAGGACCCGCTGGAGCAGGGCATCGAGGACCCGTGGTACGGCGGCCACACCGACTTCGACACCACCTGGAACCTCATCCGGGCCTCCCTTCCGGGGATTGTGCAGCACGTACGCATCGAGCTTGAGCGGCAGGACGGGCAACATCACGGCAGTGATCAACCCAATGCACAGCAGCCGGTACGCTCTATTTCATGAGCCCCGCACCCGTCATCATCGCAATCGACGGGCGCTCCGGCTCCGGCAAGACCACCCTGGCCATCGAACTGGCGGCGCGGTTGAGGGAGCACCACAAGGTCTCGCTCTTCCACCTCGAGGACATCTATCCCGGCTGGAACGGGCTGGCGGCGGGGATCGAACGCTACGTCACCACCGTGCTTTCGCCCTTGCGGCGCGGGGAGAACGCGGAATGGGTCAGCTGGGACTGGGCACGGCACTACGACGGCGAGACCCGCACCACACGCCCGGCCGAAATCGTCCTGGTGGAGGGCGTCGGTGCCGCCGCGGCGGCCGCAGTGCCCCTGCTGGACGCCGTGATCTGGGCGGACTCCTCCGACGCGGACCGCCGGGCCCGGGCGCTGGCCCGGGACGGCGACACCTACGAACCGTTTTGGGACCAGTGGGCTGCGCAGGAAGCGGAGTGGCTGGCGGCCGATGACGTCCCGTCCCGCGCGGATGTGCACGTGCTCAACCTGGCGGACGGCACCGCCCCGGACGACGTCCTGCAGGCCCTTCAGTACCTTCCCGCCGTCGCCCCCGCCCTGCTGCCCGAACTCGCCGCCCGGCGCGGGCTGCAGTTGCTGGCAGAACGGGTCGAGGCCCGGCCCGAGGCCGGGCAGCTGTTTGCGTCGCTCTTTGGCGGTTCACCCAACGCCGTGTGGCTCGACTCCTCCCTGGACCCGGCAGGACTGGCCCCGGAGGCCGCGGAGCGGAGCCGCTTCAGCATTCTGGCCGACGACGGCGGCCGCTTCGGCCAGGCCGTCCGGCACAGTTCCGGACTGACCCGCGTCAGCACGGGCCAGGCCACCGTGACCACCGATGGCCCGTTCTTCCGCTGGCTCGACGGCGTGTGGGGCCGCCGCGCGCTCCGCGCACCCGAGGCCTACCCGTGCGAGTTCACCCTGGGCTGGCTCGGGTACCTCGGCTACGAGCTCAAGCGCGAAACCGGCGGGAGCGACGTCACCGCCGCCACCCCGGACGCCTGCCTGATCTTCGCCGGCCGTGCCGTGGTCCTCGACCATGCCGAGGGCACAGCCTGGCTGCTGACCCTGGACGCACCCGACGCCGGGGACTGGCTTGAAACGGCACGCACGGCCGTCACCGCGGCCGCGCCGGCGCACGTGGCCGCGCACGCCTCCCCGGCCCAGCGCGCCAGTGCCCCGCAAACCACCGCCCCGCAACCCACCGCCCCGCGCTTCGCCGCCCGGGACACGGAAGCCGGCTACAAGGCGAAGGTCACCGAGGCCCAGCGTGAGATCGCGGAAGGAAACACCTACGAGGTTTGCCTGACCACCGTGCTCACGGCTGCCTCGCCCGCGGGGTCTCAGGGCGTGGATCCGTGGCCGGCCTACCTGGACCTGCGGCGCCGGAACCCGGCCCCGTTCGCCAGCTTCCTGCGGTTCGGCGGGCTCGCCGTGGCGAGCACGTCGCCGGAGCGGTTCCTGCAGATTGCCGCGGACGGCAGGATGCGGGCCGAGCCGATCAAGGGCACGCGCCGCCGGGACACGGACCCAGGGACGGATGCCGCGCTGCGCGAGGAACTGGAATCTTCGGCCAAGGACCGGGCGGAAAACATCATGATCGTGGACCTGTTGCGCAACGACTTGAGCCATTTTGCCGTCCCGGGTTCGGTGGCCGTCAGCCGGCTGTGCGCGATCGAGAGCTACGCCACCGTGCACCAAATGGTGAGCACCATCGATGCCCGGCTGCGGCCCGGGATGCCGCGGGCCGAGGCAGTCGCGGCCTGTTTCCCCGCGGGTTCGATGACCGGCGCCCCGAAGGTCAGCACCATGGCCATCCTGGACCGGCTGGAGGCCGCGCCGCGCGGCGTGTACTCCGGGGCGATCGGCTACTTCTCCCTGAACGGGGCCGCCGACCTCGCCGTGGCAATCCGGACCCTCGTCGTCAGCGCCCTCGGCGAGGGTGCCGCGGAACTGAGTCTCGGCGTCGGCGGCGCTGTCACCGCCGACTCGACCCCGCAGGAGGAGTACGAGGAAATCCGGACCAAAGCGTTCGGTGTCCTCTCGGCGCTCGGCGCCGGGTTTCCCACGGGCTGAGTCGGCTGTCCCGCCGCCCCCGGCTACTGCAGGGTGGCCGTCAGCCGCGCGACGTTGTCCACGTATTTGACGCCCATCGGACGTTTCATCCAGTCCTCGAGCGTAAGTTCGCGCGAAATGCCCCGGTAGGTGTCCTCCACGGCGCTGATCCGCCGCACGATGTCCTCCCCCAGGAGCATCACCGAGACCTCCAGGTTCAGCGAGAAGGAGCGCATGTCCATGTTGCTGGAACCCAGCACGGCAACGTCGTCGTCGATCGTGAAGTGCTTGGCGTGCAGCACGAAGGGGGCCTTGTAGAGGTAGATCCGCACCCCGGCTTCAAGCAGCGCCTCATAGTAGGACTGCTGGGCGTGGTGGACCAGGAACTGGTCGCCCTTTTCCGAGACGAAGAGTTCGACGTCGACGCCGCGCTGCGCCGCCGTCGTCACCGCATACAGCAGCGAGTCATCCGGGACGAAGTACGGGCTGCAGATCGAGATCTTGCGCTGAGCCGAGTAAATCAGCGTGTTGAAGAGCCGCAGATTGTTTTCGGTGATGAAGCCGGGGCCGCTGGGCACCACCTGGGCGGTGATGTTGCCGGCGTGCAGTTCGGGCCGGTGCGCGAGCTGTTCCTCAATGGATTCGTCGGTCTCGCTGAGCCAGTCCGTGGCGAAGACGACGTTGAGCGTGGTGACGATCGGTCCACGCAGGCAGGCCATCAGCTCGACCCATTCGCGGCCGATCTTTCGGTGCTTGGGGTTGTTGTAGGAGGGCTCGATCAGGTTCTGCGATCCGGTGAAGGCGATCTCGCCGTCGATCACCATGATCTTGCGGTGGTTGCGCAGGTCCGGTCGGCGCCACTGCCCCTGCAGCGGGCTGAGCGGCAGCATGGGCCGCCAGCGGATCTTGCTGGCCTTGAGCCGGGCGATCAGCTTGCGATAGCCCTTGATGCGAAGCGTGCCAAGGTGATCGAACAGGACACGGACCTCGACGCCGCGCTCGGCGGCCTCTTCCAGCGCGGTCAGCAGATCGTCCGTGACGTGGTCCGAGCTCATGATGTAGAACTCGGCGTTGACGAAGGACTTTGCGCCGCGGACCGCCGCGGCCATCGCCTTGATGGAGTCGGGGTAGCCGGGCAGCAGCTCCACTTGGTTACCGTCCACCATCGGCAGCGAGCCCAGCGTCTTGTTCAGTTCCGCGGCGGAAGCCACCCATTCGGGTCCGGCGTAGCGGCTTTCCAGCATCGCCAGTTCCGAGGTCCCGGCGCGCACTCGGGTATTGACCGCGTCCTGCTGCGCGCGGCGCTTGCGGGAGAGCCGGAAGTTGCCGAACAGCAGGAACAGGAGCAGGCCGATGGTCGGCACGATGAAGATGCCCAGCAGCCACGCCATCGCGGTGGTGGGCCGCCGGTTTCCGGGGATGATGCCCAGTGCCAGCACTCGGATGGCGAAGTCGATCACCGTCAAAATCAGAATCGCCCAGGACGGTAAAGTCTCCGCCAGCGGAAATGGCCACAGCACAGGCGAACCCCTCAACGTACAAGCCACGCGGAACAGTTCCGAACGGGCAGTGCCCAAATCCTATCCCGGGACCACCGAGACTAAGCTTTAGCCATGACCACTCCTGCCCCTGTTCCTGCGCCCGCGACCGTTCTGGTCTTCCTCGACCCGGCGTTCGACGGCGGCCGCGTTGCCGACGCGTCGCAGCCCCAGCTGATGGCCACGGACCTGGGCGCCACCCGGGGCGACGGCGTTTTCGAATCCCTCCTGGCCGTCGGCGGCCGGCCCCGCAAGATCCAGGCGCACCTGACCCGGCTGGCTGGCTCGGCCCGGCTTCTGGAGCTGGACATCCCCGCCGAGGATGCATGGCGACGGGCGGTGGAAACCGCCATCCGCGAGTTCCGCGGGCAGGAACCCGCCGCGGCTGCACCGGGCGGCGCGGCGCAGGACGAGGTGGTGGTGAAGCTGATTGTCACCCGCGGGCCGGAGGGCGCGGCTGCCCCCACGTGCTGGGTCCAGGCCTCCGCCCCGGCCGCCGCGGGACGGCGGCAGCGCGAGACCGGGATCGACGTCATCCTGCTCGACCGCGGCTACGACAGTGAAGTCGGCGAGCGCGCCCCGTGGCTCCTGCTCGGCGCCAAGACCCTTTCCTACGCCGTGAACATGGCGGCGCTGCGCTACGCCCACCGGCAGGGCGCCGACGACGTCATCTTCACGTCCGCGGACGGCAGGGTGCTGGAGGGTCCGACGTCGACCGTTCTGCTGGCCCACCTGGAAACTTCGGACGACGGCGCCGGCGGAGTCCGCACCGTCCGGCGGCTCATCACGCCCCAGCTGGACAGCGGCATCCTGCCCGGCACGTCACAGGGCGCCCTGTTCACCGCCGCCAAGGCCGCCGGCTGGGAGCTGGGCTACGGCCCGCTGGAGCCGAAGGACCTGCTGGACGCCGACGCGGTCTGGCTGATCTCCAGCATCCGGCTCCTGGCCCCGGTGAACCACATCGACGGGCAGGAAATCGGCACCCCGGAACTCCGGCGCCAGCTCACGGCCGAACTCAACGCCCTCTTCGCGACCATCGAATAGGAACGCTCACCCCAGGGCGTCCGCGGGCACTGCCGGGCACCGGCGGAACGAGGCCGGGTTGAACGCCGGGAGCATGAACGTTGCGAGCACGGCGTCGAGCATTTCCGGGGCCCAGGTGCTGTTCTCCCCCAGGGTCGCGCAGACACCCAGCACCACGGGCGTTCCGTCGGTGCGGCGGCGGATCTGGACCTGGACCGGCCCGGCCAGCCCGAGCGTGCGGACGGCGGCCAGGCCCAGCTTGCGCACATCCCCGGCCTGGTTCGCCGGCACCCTGCGGCTGACCTCGTCGCTGCCGGCGCGTCCATACGGAGTCCTGGTCTTCTCGAGGACCACCGCCACCGGCGCCATCGCGTTGCGTGCCGGGGTGCCGAACACCAGGCACACATAGTCGGCACCCGGGATAAATTCCTGGACCAGTTGCCCCGCCGGCATGTTCTTCCAGCTAACGGAGCCGGTTCCGGCCAGCAGGTGGACACCATGGGAGCCTTTGAAGACCCGAGGCTTGACCACCACGGGGCCGCTGAGGCCGGCGAGGGATGCCGGCGCGGCGGCGAGGTCGCCCGGAACCGCGAACCGGGGCACCGGGATGCCGGCGGCTTGCAGCGCCCAGGTGGTGAACAGGTGGTCGTTGGCGAGAGCCACCGCGGCGGGGTCGGCCACGATGATCCGCACGTCCTGGGCGAATCCGGCGCGGGCCGCGGCCAGGACCGGGAGCTCCACGGTGAGGGTCGGAATGATGACGTTGATGGCTTCGCGGTCCACCACCCGGCGCAGGTCCAGGACCATGTCCGGGTTCGTCGCCGGCAGGAGCCTGACCGCGGCGGCGGGAGCCTCCCCGGCCTGGCGGGTGTCGGCGCGGGCGTCGGAGCCGAGGTACGGGAGGCCCCGGGCTTCGAGCTGGGCCGCGACGGCCCGTCCGGCGGCGCTTGTAATCCCGGTAACGAGTATGCGCGGGCCCACGATTGCTCCATTCCGCCGTCACCGGCCGGACCGCGGCTGCGGCTCCGACCGTTCCAGCCACCGATTCCCAGACAGCTTGTTGATGGACAGGCGAGTCGATTCCGGGACTGCTCGATTCACACATTGCTCGAATCACCTGCAGCTCCGGCCGACTCGTCGGACCTAATCCCCCCCAGTAGACGGCGAAACGTCCCGGCAGACACGAGTGGGCTGTACCCGAAACTGGAGCCCGCCACTACTCGCCCGGGCCGCGGTCCGGTTACGGAACATGACGACGGCGGCGGTGCGGGCCGGCGTCGCAGGTGTTACGTTTTTGGGGAGTAATGAGAACCGGTGCCAAGCCCTGACTGGCCGGTCGGCAACCCTCCCTTTCGCGGCGGGGTGCCTCAGGTGAATACTCGGCATTCGAGAATTCGAGCTGCAAGCGTGAAAGAGGAGATCCGTCGTGCCCGAGACGTCAATACCCACAACAGCCACACCCGGTTCAGCACCCGGCGCGGAGAGGCTGGCTTACCGCCTGTTCACCGGCGCGGATGACCGCGCCTTTTGCGAGCGGGTGTCAGCCGCCCTGGCCGAGGGCTACGTGCTGCATGGAAGCCCCGCCGCCAGCTTCAACGGAAGCACCGTGATCGTGGCGCAGGCGCTGGTCCTGCCGGCCGCGATTGCCAGTGCGGACGCCGCCGTGGCCAATGCGGTTGATGAGCTCGACGCCGACGAATTTGGCGCCGACGGAGCCTTCGCGGGCCACGCATGAGCTACGCCGGAGACCTCAGCCCGCAGGAGGCGTGGGCCAAGCTGGAGGCCGGAGCCATCCTGGTGGATGTCCGGACCGAAGGCGAATGGGCCCACATCGGCATCCCGGACACCGCGGCCGCGGGCGAGAGCCGCAACGATCCGCTCTTCATCCAGTGGAACCTTGCCGGCGGCACGCCGAACCCGCACTTCGTGGAACAGCTAAGGCAGCAGGCGCCGGCGGACACCGCCGTCGAACTGGTGTTCCTTTGCCGTTCCGGTGCCCGGTCGATCGGCGCCGCGACGGCCGCGACGGCCGCCGGCTACACCTCGTACAACGTCCTTGAGGGCTTCGAAGGCGAGACCGACCGCTTTGGCGAACGCACCGTCAATGGCTGGAAGAACCGCGGCCTGCCCACCAACCTCGGAAAGATCTAAGTGACTTTCAATCCCGACGCCGCCGGCTGGGCGGCCGACACCCAGGCTGTCCGTGGCGGCCTTGACCGCACCGGCTTCCAGGAGACCACCGAGCCGATCTTCCTCAACTCAGGATTCGTCTACGAGTCCGCGGCCGCCGCCGAGCGCGCCTTCACCGGGGAGGACGAGCGCTTCGTCTACTCCCGCTACGGCAACCCCTCCGTCGCCACCTTCCAGGAGCGGCTGCGGCTGCTCGAGGGAACGGAGGCGTGTTTCGCGACGGCGTCCGGCATGTCCGCCGTCTTCACCGCCCTGGGCGCGCTGCTGGCGGCCGGCGACCGGGTGGTCGCGGCCCGCTCGCTGTTTGGCTCGTGCTTCGTGATCCTCAACGAAATCCTGCCGCGCTGGGGTGTCGAGACGGTCTTCGTAGACGGTCCGGACCTGGAGCAGTGGCAGTCCGCGCTGTCCGTGCCGACCACCGCGGTGTTCTTCGAGTCGCCGTCGAACCCGATGCAGGAAATCGTGGACATCGCCGCCGTGAGCAAACTGGCGCACGCGGCCGGCGCCACGGTGGTGGTTGACAACGTCTTCGCCACCCCGCTGCTCCAGCGCTGCGGCGACCTCGGCGCGGACGTGGTGGTCTACTCCGGCACCAAGCACATCGACGGCCAGGGCCGCGTCCTGGGCGGAGCCATCCTGGGCACCAAGGAATTCATCGACGGGCCCGTCAAGCAGCTCATGCGGCACACCGGTCCGGCGCTTTCGGCGTTCAACGCCTGGGTGCTCACCAAGGGCCTGGAGACCATGGCCCTGCGCGTCAACCATTCCTCGGCCTCCGCGCTGCGGCTGGCCGAATGGCTCGAGGGACAGCCTGCGGTCGGCTGGGTAAAGTACCCGCTGCTGCCGTCCCACCCGCAGTACCCGCTCGCAGTGCAGCAGATGAAGGCCGGCGGGACCGTGCTCACCCTGGAACTGCAGCCCTCCCCCGGGCGCACGGCGAAGCAGGCCGCGTTCGCACTCCTGGACGCGCTGCGGATCATCGACATCTCCAACAACCTGGGCGATGCCAAGACGCTTATCACGCACCCGGCCACCACCACGCACCGCGCGATGGGCCCGGAAGGCCGCGCGGCGATCGGGCTCAGCGACGGCGTGGTCCGGCTTTCGGTGGGGTTGGAGGACGTCGAGGACCTGATCCGCGACCTCGGCCAGGCGCTCAAGCAGGTCTAGGCACTCAAGCAGGTCCAGGCCCTCAAGCAGGTCCAGGCCCTCAAGCAGGTCCGGGGCCATGGCCGCTCAGGCCCAGGCCGCCTTGAGCGCCCGCCAGGCGGCGTCGTCGAGCATGCTGGATGGTGTGACGGCGACGGCGGCCGCCCCGCCGGAGACAGACGCCTCCAGCCCGGCCGCCAGGTCCGCGGCGGAGATGCGCCCGTCCTGGGCCCACATCCCGACCGAGATGGCGAACTTCCCGGACCGCTTGGCCATGGCCGCGGCCAGCTCGGCGGAGTAGGCCGGAGCGGCGTCGTTGAGCCCGAAGTAGTCCCACAAGACCAGCCGGTCCGCGGCCGCGGCGAGCAGCCCGTAGTCATGGCCGCTCTCCGGCCGGTCGGCGGCGGGATCGTGCCACGGCGCCCGGACGTCCATGTCGAGCGTGGCGCCGTTCGCGTGCGCGGCCGCCGCCGCCTTGGCCACGATGGCTGCCACCGCCTTCGACCGCCAGGCCCCGAGGCCGGGGTGTTCGACGTCGATGGCCCCGTTCGCGAGCCGCGGCCAGTCCGTCCCGCCGCTGGCCAGCCGGTAGGAGTCGCGGTCGTCGCCGCCGTAGGTGTTGTTATCGAACATCAGTTCCGTCAAGGCCACGGCGTCCGGCTGGTACCGCCTGGTCACCTCGGCCACGAAGGCGACCAGCCGCTCCCCGACGGGTCCCGTCGTGAGTGCGCTGACGCTGGCGAACTCCGTGGAGCGGGTGCCGTCGAAGTTGATGCCGGCCAGGCCCGGGTTGGTGCGGATCCAGCCGGGGATCAGCAGGTCGATGGTCAGTGTGATCCTGCGTTTCCTGCCATCACCGCCGGTCCCCAGCGCCTTGACCGCTTCGGCGACGTGGTCACGGCCCGGGACGGCCTCCACCTCGGGGTGGGCGTCCCAAGGGAACGCCGTCCAGTCCAGCCGCCCCACGCTGATGGTGACGCTGTTGGCGTTGACCTCATCGAGCCGTCTGGCCAGTTCCGGCAGCGTCGAGGCGGCGTCGACCACAGTTTCGTAGCCGACGCCGACAGTGCGCTCCGCGGCGGGCGCCGTGGGTCCCTGCGGGCCGCCGCACCCAGTGGCGGCAAGCGCCAGCACCGACAGGAGCGCAAGGGCAGGGAAGGCAGCCGGTCCGCGTTTCAAACGCTGACGTCCGGGCGCACCGCCGGGGCGGTGACGCTGACCACCCCGGTCCGCGTCAGCTTGTTCCAGTGCGCCTCCTTGCCGCGGAGTTCCTGCACCAGCGCGGTCACCATGGTCAGGCTCGTAAACACGGAATAGAGGGGGATGAGCGGGAGCGCCCAGGCGTGCCGCAGGTCCTTCCACGCCCTGTTCATGGCCAGGGCAAACACCGTGAGCAGCAACGTGATGAACAGCCCCACCCAGCCAAGGATTGCCCAGACGTCCGCGCCGAACGGACTGCGGCCCAGCGCCGTGAGGAAGACCAGATCCACGAGTACCAGGATCTGGAGCACCGGGAGCACCACCATGGTGATGGTGTTGAACAGCAGGTACGCGCCGAACTGTCCGTGCCGGAGGTTGCCGATCATGCGCTTGTGCACACCCATGGTCTGCAGCAGCCCGCGGGCCCAGCGGACGCGCTGGCGCCAGAGCGCCCGGACCGTTGACGGCGACTCGGCATAGACCAGCGCCCGCGGGGCGAAGACCACCCGGTAGCCTGCCTTGTGCACCCGCCAGGTGAGTTCCAGGTCCTCGCCTACCGTGTCTTCGCGGAACGGCCCGATCTCCTCCAGGATCCGGCGGGGGAACGCCCCAATGTTGCCGGAGACGATCGGGAGGCAGCCGATCATGGTCAGGGCGCGCCTGACCATCCCGGTGCCGACATGGCTGATGAAGGCCAGCATCCGGGTCTGGACCCGGTCCAGGTTTACCGGCCTGTCGTCGCCGCACACGGCTCCGGTGCGCTGGTCTGTGAAACCCTGGAGCATCCGCTTGACGGTGTTCTGGGAGAAGATCCCGTCAGCGTCGACAAACATGAGGACCTCGCCCGTGGCGTGGCGGATGCCCAGGTTCAGGGCGGCCCCCTTGCCGGCATTGGCCTGGGTCAGGACCGTGATCCGGGGATCCGTCGCGGCGAGCGCGCGCATCAGCCCGGCCGTGTTGTCAGTGGAGCCGTCATCCACGAGCACCACCTCGTACCGGTCGTACAGGGTGAGCTGAATGGAGCGGACGCAGTTTTCGATGACGGTCGCCTCGTTGAAAGCCGGGACAATGATCGACACGCTGGGCCGCTCATCCAGCAGGGTGGGCGTTGCGCGGCGGCGGCGGCGCCCCGCACGGAGTTCAAACCAGACGGACAGCGGCAGCACGAGCAGCTTCACGAGCCCGAACACCAGAATCGGCAGGCCGATGACGAGCAGGAGGTACTCGGCCCCGGGGACGGCTGATGCGGAGGCGGAACTAAACCAGGACATTGGCGTACGCTCCTGTGCTTTGCCTGAAGGAGGCCGGGTTGAAGGAGGGAAGGGCAAACGACGCCAGCACGGCGTCGAGCAGTTCCGGGGCCCGCCCGCTGTTCGCGCCGAACCGTGCGTTCACTTCAAGGACCACCGGGGTCCCGTCGGCACGCCGGCGGACATCGACGTCGACCGGGCCCGTGAGGCCCAGCGAGCGGACGGCCGCCATCGCCAGATTTCCGACGTCCGTGGCCTCGCCGGCTTCGGCGCGGCGGGTGCTCACGGCGTTGCCCACGCTGCCCTGCGCCAGTTCGGTCTTCTCCACGACGACGACGAACGGTGCGGCCCCGTTGTGCGCCGGGGTGCCGAAGACCATCGGGCCGTATTCGGTGCCCGGGATGAACTCCTGGACAATCAGGCCTTCCGGCAGGCCGTGCCAGTCCACCTGTTTGCTGCCGTCGATGACCATCACGCCGCGTCCGCCGCGGGAGACCCGCGGCTTGAGAACTATGGGGCCGCCGAGCGCGGCCATGGCGGCACCGGCATTGGCGAAGTCCCTGGGCACGCCGAATCTCGGCACGGGGACCCCGGCGGTCTGCAGCTGCCAGGCCGTGAAGAGCTTGTCGTTGGCGAGAGCCACCGGACCGGGATCGCCGATGATGACCCGGACGTCGGTCCCGAAGGCGGCACGGTACCCCGCAAGCTGCGGGAGTTCCTCACTCACCGTGGGGATGACCAGGTTGATGCCCTCCTGGACGACAAGCCGGCGCAGAGCCGAGACCATGTCCGGGTCCGAGGCTGGGGGCACCGGGACGACGGTAAGGCCCGCCCCGGCGGGCAGTTCGCGGATGTCCGTGCCCAGGACGGGAACGCCACGGGACTTCAGCTGGGCCGCTACGGCGCGGCCCGCGGGGCCTCCGGCGCCGGTGACCAGCACGCGGGGCATCACAGCTTTTCCATTTCCGTGCTCAGGAGACGGACGGGTTCGTAGGCTTCGGCGACCCGGCGCCTCGCCTGCCCGCCGCGGAACGAGGCGATGCCGCGGACCCGCTCGGGCGTCATATACGGCTTGGCGAGCTGGTCGCTGTGCATCCTCACGGCCTGGACCTTGGCGTCAAGGTAGTCGTCGATGTCAATGAAGACGCTCGGGCTGAAGTCCCGCGTTGCCGACGGGCTTTCATAGCAGAGGATTGAGTGGTGCTGGCGGGCGGCCCGCAGCGTCGCCATGTGGACGGCCTGATGGTCCTGGTGCTGGTCGTGGTTGGAATGCGTGAGGATGATGTCCGGGTTGTAGCGGGCGATGGCGGCTTCAATGACACCCACCATTTCCTGGCTGTGCCGGAACAGGTCCGTGTCTGTGAAGTTGTAGTGGGTCATTCCGGTCAGGCCCATGAACGCCGCGCCGCGCCGCGCGTCGAGGGAGCGTTCCAGGGGATCCCCTCCACGGGTGCCATCGCTCATGACGAGCCCCTGCACCTCGTGTCCGGAGTCTACGAACTTCGCCAGGGTACCGCCGCAAGCAAGTTCAAGGTCGTCGGGGTGGGCGCCGATGGCCAGAACTCTGCGCGGCTGGGGGGCCGGGGCCCCCCCGGTGCGAAGGGCCGTCAAAGCAACGCCCAGGGACGCGAGCCCGCCAAGGGTAAACGTGAGGTCGGCAGTCCGCCACAACTCGGGCGCCTCGAGGAAAACGCTGGCCAGATTTGCCACCAGCAGCGTTGAGCCGGCAAGAAGGCAAATCCTGCGAAGCAGTTCGGGACGGCGCAGGCGGCGGTGGAACCAGGACCGGCCAAGGGCGGCGGCGGCCACAAAAGTAATCAGGAAAACGATGAGCAAGACATAAATCGAGACCATATGAATTCAATTCCTATGTTGTTCGGCACCCCAGTGCCGGGCCGGATTTGATCTTCAGGGCCGGGCGCATAAGCGAACCTGGCTTTGGGAAGTGGGAGGGGCAATTTTCTGAATCGGTTCGCGGCACCCTTGGCAGGGTGCCGCGTCGGCGAAAGGTGCAGCCACTGCGGGCTGTGCGAGCATTGCAGGACGTTGACCAGCGCATATGTGGCACAGCACAACCGCCCCCCGGCGTGTTACGTGACATTGTGAGACCTTCTGGAAACCTTCGGAAAACCTTGAACTTGCTCTTCCAGTAAAGGCGAGTGGCCTATCAGGGCGCCCGAGTAGGCAATACCCGAACCTCAGTGAACGGAATTAATGGCGGTCACAGGTAGTACTCATATTTCTTGTTTCGACTACCCGGATCAGGCTTTCGCAAGGCGAACAGGGGCGTGCCGCCCTGCCGGGAACGGTTAACTGAAAAGGGCTGGGCGGCAATCATTAAACAACCGTGATTCCCTATCAGCATTCGGCAATAAATGCGGCGCCTCTTCGGCCGTATTTTCTTTTGGCGTCCCGCACCCGCAGCTGTTGCGGGCTCCCGGTCAGGCCGGGCGCAACCGGCCCAGGACCGAACGATTGTCTGCCGGCCCCTCGGTGACGGGCCCCTGGGTGGTCAGTTCGATGGCCCGCTCGACGACGGCGGGCAGGCCGCCGGCCCGGAACGGGCCGCGCTGCAGCTGGGAACCGGTGCCCTCTGCAAGAATCCGTTCGACGCCGTCGCGCGCCAGTTCCAGCTCGCCCTGCTCCTCAAGCACCGGGGCCACGAAGTCCACGAGCGCCCTGACCACGTCCGCGGCCGGGGCCGGGGTGAAGGTTCCGAAGTCCAGGAGCTCCCCGCGCAGTCCGCAATTGCTGGCCTGCCAGGCGGCCATCCGCAGCAGCAGCGTGGGCACCGGGGCGGGATCGACGCCGTCGTTCCATTCCCGCGCGGCCGACTCCACGAGGGCGCGCACCAGCACGGCAATCAGGGCAGCATCCTCGGCCCGCAGGCAGACATCCGCGACCCGGATCTCCACGGTGGGATGCTGCCGGGCCAGCCGTGCGTCGAAATAGACCATCCCCTCATCCATCAGGACGCCGCTTTCGACCAGCCGGGTGACCACGCGGCGGTAGACGGGCAGGCTGCCGAAGATCATCGTGGGACCCGAGCCCGGCCAGCGGTTCCAGGCCTGGGTGCGGTAGCTTTCGAATCCGGTCTCGGCCCCGTTCCAGTACGGGGAATTCGCGCTGAGTGCTATCAGCACGGCCAGCTTGTCGCGGATCCGGTCCATTACCGCCACGCCCTCCTCCGGGGACTCCACAAAGGTGTGGACGTGGAGGCCGCAGGTCAGCTGGTTCCGGACGGTGAGCCCGAAGCGCTGCTGCATGGTCATATAGCGCGGATTCGGGGTCAGGTGGGTGGCTGAGCCTTGGGGCGACGTGGCGATGGCCGCGACGCGCCCGCCGTGCGCCCGGGCGGCCTGGTCCGCAAGGGACCGGCCACGCCTGAGCTGCCGGAGCAGTTCCGTGTATTCCAGGCACGGATGCGTCTGGGTCTCGATCTGTTCGAGCTTGAGCTCGTAGCTGAAGTCGGCGCCTTCGTGGACCGGTTTCTGTGCCGGGAGAACCCTGGCGGCTTCCTGCTGCGGCGGCACCAGRCTCGGCAGCATGAGGTCAGCGAGGGCAAGCARCATCCCSGATTCGGGGTCCACTATCAGCAGTTCTTCCTCCACRCCGAAGGTGCGCATGAATCTATTGTGCGTCAGGATCCGCCGAAACGCCCCACACCAACGCGGGGCTCAGTCTTGGAAATACTCGATCTTCGCCCCGATGGTGTTCAGCCGTTCGGCCAGGTCCTCATAGCCGCGTTCAATGACATAGATGTTCCGCAGCTCCGAGACGCCACGGGCCGCCAGCATGGCCAGCAGCAGGCAGGCGGCGGGGCGGAGGGCAGGCGGGCAGCCCACCTCGGCCGCCCGCCACTTGCTGGGCCCGTTGACGTAAATGCGGTGCGGATCGAGCAGCTGGACCTGGGCGCCGAGCTTGTTGAGCTCGGTCAGGTAGATGGCCCGGTTCTCGTAGACCCAGTCATGGATCATGGTCTGGCCGTGGGCGTTGGCGGCGATCACCGCGAAGAAGGGCAGGTTGTCGATGTTCAGCCCGGGGAAGGGCATGGGGTGGATCTTGTCCTCCGGCGCCCGCAGCTCCGAAGGCTTGGTGGTGACGTCCACCAGGCGGGTTCGGCCGTTGCGGGCAAAGTACTCCCCGGAAACCTCAAGCCGCTGGCCCATCTGCTCGAGCGTGGCGAGTTCGATTTCCATGAATTCGATCGGGACGCGGCGGATGGTGACTTCCGAGTTCGTCACGATGCCGGCGGTGATGAGGCTCATCGCCTCGATGGGGTCCTCGGACGGGAAGTATTCGATGTCGGCGTCGATCGACGGCCGGCCGGTGATCTTCAGCGTGGTGGTGCCAACCCCAGCGATGTCCACGCCGAGCATCTGCAGGTAGAAGCACAGATCCTGCACCATGTAGTTCGGGCTGGCATTGCGGATGATGGTGGTGCCACGGCGGTGGGCTGCGGCCATGATGGCGTTCTCGGTGACGGTGTCGCCGCGTTCGCTGAGCACGAAGGAGCGGTCGTGACCGTCCGACGGCGGCGCCTGCACCGCGTAGAACCCGGACTTCGCCTCCACGCTAAGGCCGAACTGGCGCAGTGCCTGCATGTGCGGCTGCACGGTGCGGGTGCCGAGGTCGCAGCCGCCGGCGTAGGGCAGCCGGTAGGTGTCGGCCTCGTCCAGCAGCGGGCCCAGGAGCATGATGACGCTGCGGGTCCGGCGGGCCGCCTCCACATCCATGGAGGCCAGGTCCAGGACGGCGGGGCGGCGGATCTGGAGGTCGTTCGCGTTGAGCCAGGTGCACTCGACGCCGATGCTGGTCAGCACCTCCACGATCCGGTTGACTTCCTCGATCCGGGCAAGCCTGCGCAGCGTGGTGGTGCCGCGGTTGATAAGGCTGGCGCACAACAGCGCGACGCCGGCATTCTTGCTGCTGTTGACGTCCACCGCGCCGGCGAGGGTGCGGCCGCCCTCGACGCGCAGGTGGGTCATCTGGGGCCGGCCCACCTTGACGATGCTGTGCCCGACGATCGCCTCCAGGCGCTGGATCATCTTCAGGCTCAGGTTCTGCTTGCCTTGTTCCATCCGGGCGATGGCGCTCTGGCTGGTGCCCAGCTCGGCGGCGAGTTGCCCCTGGGTCCAGCCCTTGGCGCCGCGCGCCTCGCGGAGCAGGATGCCTACGTGTTCAGCAGTCGGTTGAGTCATGCTCCCGAAAATATCACGCATGATTTATAAACCACGGCAATTCCGGCCGGAATGGCGTCAATCTCACACGGATACCCACGCCATGCGATAACCGGCGGCGACGGTCTACTGGCGGGTGAGGAAGACGAGGTTCCAGGTGCCCGCGCCGAGGGCCGCGGCGACGGCGGCGGCTGCGATGCCGAGCCCGCCCAGCAGCACCCAGGCATCGAGTCCGCTGAACGTTGAGGGCCGGGCCCAGGTCCGGGCGGCACCGCCGAACCCGCGGGCCTCCATGGTCACCGCGAGCCGCGAGGCGCTCCGGATCGCCTGCACCAGCAGGCCGAAACTCTGGCCCAGCGTGGCGCGGAACCGCTGATAGGGGTTGCCGCTCGAGCCCACGCCGCGGGCCCGCCGGGCCATGCCGATGGTCTGCCATTGCTCGGCCATGATTCCGACGAGCCGCATCGCGGCCAGGGTGCCCAGGACGAACCGGTGCGGCAGTTTCGCGTTCTGGGCCAGGGCGTCGGCCAGGTCCGTGGGGTCGGTGCAGCTCATCAGCAGCACCGCGGGCAAGGCGATCGCGAGTCCGCGGAGCATGAAGCCGATCCCCAACTGCAGGGAACCGGCGCTGATGGACCAGATCCCCGCATCGAGCAGGACGGGTCCGGAATCGGGCGCCAGGATGGCCGTGCTCCAGCCGCCCAGCGCCGCGGCGAGGATCAGCGGCCAGCCGCGCTGCCACAGCAAGGCCACAGTCAGGCCCGCCAGCGGCAGGAGCAGCAGTTCGAACGCCAGCGCCACCGACGCCGACACCCAGTCAATGGAGAGCGCCAGGACCAGGGTGATCAGGGTGACCGCCGTGAACTTGGCGAGCGGGTTGGCTCGGGTCAGCAGCGCATGGTTGCCGCGCAGGCTCAGTGCGTCCCTCATGGCGAAGCTCCCTCCGGCAGCTGAAGATCCGGGCCGGGCGCGTCCGCGGCGGCGGTTTCCCGTGGCCGGAGGCGGAGTTCGGCGCCACCGAGGACGGCGCTGAATTCGGCGTCATGCGTCACGGACACGACGGCGGTGCCGGCGTCAAGGAGCTCGGAGAGGAACGAGGCGAGTTCGGCCCAGGTATTGGCATCCTGGCCGAACGTGGGCTCGTCCAGGACCAGCACCTGGGGGTGCGCAGCCAGCACAGTGGCTACCGAAAGGCGCCGCTTCTCTCCGCCGGAGAGCGTGTAGGGGTTGGCGTCCACAAGCTCCGTCAGCCGCAGCCGCTCCAGCAGTTCGTCCACGCGGTCTTCGCCGTAGCCGAGGTGGCGCGGCCCGAACATGAGCTCGTCGAGGACCTTGCCGGTAACGAACTGGTGCTCGGGTTCCTGGAAGACGGTTCCGATCCTGGCGATCAGCTGCTGGGCCTTCCACCGGTAGGGATCGGGTCCGGCGCCGCCGCGTACGCGGCCACTGGAGCGACCGCTGGAGTGACCGGTGGCGGGACTGCTCAGCTCCGCCGTGGCCGAGACTGTTCCCGCGACGGGCCGCAGGAGACCGGCCAGCGTCAGCGCCAGGGTGGACTTTCCCGTGCCGTTCTGTCCGGTGATGGTCAGCGCCTCGCCGGCGCGGACCCGGACGGAGAGCCCGGACTGGACCGGACGCGGCGCGATGGTGCGGAAGCCGTCGCGCAGCCCGGTCCGCCGCGGCCGTTCCCGGGACACCGCGAGCGCGTCGGCCGTGAGCAGAGTCTGTCCCGCGCCCCGCGCCGGTGTCCGCATCCGCGTCGCCGGGACGTAGCCCGGCACCCAGACGCCCGCACCGATGAGCATGTCCCGCGCCTCGGCCAGGACCCGGTCCGGCGGTCCGTCAATCAAGACCGCCGAGTCCGTGGCGGACCCTGGCTGCAGCACGACGATCCTGTCCACCAGGTCTTTCCAGACCCCCACCCGGTGCTCCACGACCACCAGCGTGGCGCCAGTCTTGTCCAGGCAGCGGCCGACGGCGTCGCGGACCTCCAGGACGCCCGCGGGGTCGAGGTTGGCGGTCGGCTCGTCGAGCAGCAGCAGCCCTGGCCGCATCGCGAGGATCCCGGCGAGCGCCAGCCGTTGCTTTTGTCCGCCGGAGAGGGCCGCCGTCGGGTGGTCCAGCGGCAGCTGTCCCAGCCCGACGTCGTCGAGGGCCTCGCGCACGCGCGGCCAGATCTCCGCCGCCGGGACGGCGAGGTTCTCCGCCCCGAAGGCGACGTCGTCGCCGAGGCGGGAGAGCACCACCTGCGTTTCCGGGTCCTGCTGCACCAGCCCGGCGCGGCCGCGCTGCGCCCGTGGCGCGGCGCCGTCGATCAGGAGGCTGCCGGTCTCGTCTGTGTTCTCGGCGTCGCCGGGGTCGCCGGGGTCACCGGGGTCACCGGAGGCGCCGGACGCGCCGTCGCCCAGCACGCCGGCCAGGGCGTGGAGCAGCGTCGACTTGCCGGCGCCGGAGGGCCCCAGCAGGAGCACGCGCTCCCCCGGCTGGATGTCCAGGTCAAGGCCGCTGACCGCGGGTCTGGTCCGTCCGGCATGCCGCCAGCCCCAGCCGCGGGCCGTGACGGCGGCCGGCCGGACGCCCGGTGAAGATCTCATGATTCTCTGCAGGATTCAGCGACGGGGCTCAGGAAAAGACGGGCTCCGTGGCGGCCTTGCGGGAGGCAAAGGAGCCCAGCACTCCGGTCTTCGCCAGGCCGCGGGTGGCGAGCCAGGCCAGTCCGCCGGCAATCACTGCGCCGGAGATCGTGGTGAAGACGATGTAGGCGAGCTTGTCGCCGGCTTCGTAGGCGATGTTCCAGCCCCACGGCAGGAAGGAATCGTTCAGGCCGCAGAAGAGGCCCGCGCCGGCGCCGGCCAGCACGGAGACGGGCAGGTTGAACTTCTTGTAGAGGAAGGCCGCGAAGACCAGTTCGGCGCCGAGGCCCTGCAGGATGCCGGAGATCAGCACCGTGGTGCCGTACTGCGAACCCATGATGAGCTCGCCGGTGGCCGCGACGGTTTCGCAGAAGAGCGCGGCGCCCGGCTTGCGGATGATGAGCATGCCCAGCACCGCCGGGATCATCCAGCCGCCGGCGTAGAGTCCGCTCAACGGCGGGTAGACCGCGTTGACCGGAGTCGAGATCAGGTTCGCGCCCTGGGACCAGGCCCAGAAAATGACGCCGCCGGCAACAGCGATCAACGCGGCCACCACAATGTCCACCACCCGCCAGCTGTAGTTGCGCCGGGCGGATGAACGGCTGGCGGAACCATGCTGTGCTGAAATATCTGTCATGTCGTCCTCCTGAGGAACAGGAGGGGAGGGTGCGCCGGCCGGTCTCGGCTTCCGCCGCCCTCCGCGCACCCTGAGAACTCGACTCCCTTGCGCCGGTACTAACCGGATCAGGTTCGAGGGTCTGCGGCTGTCCGCACTCTCAGCGCCCACCAAAGGTTTCCCCGGATTGTTCCGGCGATGCCCGACGGCGGCGCTCCCCTGTCGTAATTATTTTCGCCCTTGTGGGCTGGCTTAGTTTACACCCGGACGGCCGGGTTTTCAGTGGTGTGCCGTCACAATCGCGGAGCGGACGGCGGCAGTCCCGGCGGCCCGGAAAACCTTCTTGGTAGAGTCGTCGTGCCGGACCCCCGGACCCGCCAGCGGGCGGCCTCGTCACCCACCGGAAAGCTGGAATATTTTGTCGCACACACCGGTCACCCAAGATCCCTCCGGGGAATACGATCCCGACTCCAGCGAGCCGCAGCCGCAGGGTTCCCTGGCGGCGCTCATCGGCCGCGTGCTGGCCGAGATAGAGGCGCTCCAGTTCGCGTCGTTCAGCAAGGATGACGCCCTGGACCTCGGGCTCCTCCTTGTCGAGCTGGGCAGGCAACGCTCGCTGCCCATCGCCGTCGACATCACCAAAGGCCAGCAGGTGCTCTTCCACGCCGCACTGGACGGCGCCACACCGGACAATGAGCGCTGGATCAACGCCAAGAAGCGCACCGCCATGCGGTACGAGGTCCCGTCCCTGCTGGTTGGCCTCCGGGCCCGCGCCGCCGGCGGAAGGATCGAGGACAACGCCTGGTGGGATCAGTCGGAGTTCGCCGCCCACGGCGGGGCGTTCCCCATTTACGTGCGCGGCACGGGCGCCGTCGCCGTCGTCACCGTCTCCGGCCTGCCCCAGAAGGCGGATCACGAACTCGTGGTCGAGGCCCTGCGGATGGTCCTCACCCCGGAACGCTAGGCTAGGGGAAAACCGTTCCCGTCCCAAGGAGACCGAAGAATGAACATCCTCATCAAGCTGCTCGGCACCGGCGTCAGCCTCCTGGCCGGCTTTGCCGGCACCAAGCTGGTGGACACCTTGTGGGAAAAGTCCACGGGCAACAAGCCGCCCAAGGGCCAGGAGGACGACGTCCCCACCACCCTGCGCTCGGCCCTGACGTTCGCCCTGATCTCCGCATCGGTCAGCGCCATCATCCAGGTGCTCGCCAACCGCGGCACCCAGCGCGCGATCACCCGCTTCGCCAAGACCCAGGACGTCGTCTGACCCGACCTGCCGCGGCGCCCGCCGCGGCAGTCGAAGGCCCCGGCCGCGTCCGTCGACGTGCCGGCCGGGTCCGCCGGGCCCAGTCGGGGGCTCAGCGGTCGTCGCCGTCCGCTCCGTGCGTGGCCGCCTGCTGGGCGGCCTTCTGGACTACCGCCTCGAGTTCGTCGGAGCTCAGCAGCTCCGGGTGCAGGTGCTTGGTCCGGTAGCCGGCCCGGCCCACCATGTGGGCGGACACGGGGACGGTGAGCAGCTGGAAGAGCCAGGCCACCAGCAGGACGGGCCACACCGACCAGGTGCGCATCTGCAGGCCGAGGGCCGCCAGCAGCAGGAACAGGCCGAGGACCTGCGGTTTGGTGGCCGCGTGCATTCTGCTCATGAGGTCCGGGAAGCGCAGCAGCCCGATGGCGGCCGCGAGGGACATCAGGGCTCCGGTCACCATGAACACGGCGGAGACGGCGTCGATCACTGTGTCAGGATTCACGGACGCCCTCCCGCCTGTCGGCCACGAACCGGGCCACGGTGACCGAGCCGACGAAGCCGATCAGGGAAATCGCAACGAGCAGCATCAGGTTGTTCAGGTGCCGGTTGGCGGCCATGTCGATGCACAGGGCCGCGCCGAAGATGGCCAGCAGCACGTCGGCGGCCAGAACCCGGTCCAGCAGCGAGGGCCCCCGCGCGATCCGGACGATCGCCCCCGCGGCGGCCAGGGACAGGACGACGGCGGTCACCGTCAGGACGGTCTGCATCATGCGGCGGTCTCCAGCGTCAGGGCGGAAAGTTCGGCTTTGGTCCCCATGATCCGGATCAGCCCGGCCTCGGTGTCCCGGACCTCTTTGCGCAGCTTGGCCGCGTCCTCGGCATTGCGGACGTTGATGCCGTGGATGTAGAGCGTGGACGTCGACCTGTCCACCTCCACCACGAGGGACCCTGGAATCAGCGAGATCACGTGCCCGGTGGCCGTGACCAGGAGGTCCGAATGGCTGCGGAGCGGCACGGCTACGACCGCGCTGACCACGTTGGGGCCGCGGACCACGGCCAGGTACAGGACTTGGAAGCTTGCCGCGACGACTTTTCCGAGGAAGATGAGGGCGAACGGCACGGCGCGGAGCACGTTGAAGCGGCCGCCGAGTTCCACCGGGGGCAGATAAAAAATGCGCGCCACGAGCACCGCGATGAGGGCGCCGAAGAGGAGATTGCCCGGGCTGAAGTTCTGCCAGAGCGCGCCCCAGACAAAGACGAGCCAGACCAGCAGCGGCAGTTCCTGGCGCAGCGAGATTCTTTTCCGGTTCATTTCCCGCCGCCCTCCCGGACCTGCGCCGGATGGAGCGACGGAGGCACCGGCGGCACGAGCGCGTCCGGGCCGAGCACGGCCTGGATATAGGAGGTCCGGTCCAGCATCTCCTGGGCGGACTGGTCGGCCACCCTGAACAGCGGCCCGGCAAAGACCGTCAGGGCCACGCCAAAGACCACCAGGCCCAGGGTGGAGCCCACCATGGTGCGGGGCAGCAGGGTCACATTCGTCTTGCCGGCCCGGTCACCCGTGGCGGAGTCGGCCGGCGCTGCCAGGAGCACCGGATCCGGGTGTTCGGCGTCCCCGGGCTTGCGCCAGAACGCCCGGTTCCAGACCCTCGCGATCGCCAGCAGGGTCAGCAGGCTCGTCAGCACGCCGCCGATCACCAGGGCGTAGGCCAGCGGCGTCCCCAGTTCCACGCCTGCCTGAAGCAGCCCCAGCTTGCCCAGGAAACCCGAGAACGGCGGGATTCCGGCGAGGTTCATGGCGGGAATGAAGAACAGGACCCCCAAGACCGGGGAGAGCTTGGCCAGTCCCGCCACACGGTCCATGGACGAGCTGCCGCCACGGCGTTCAATCAGGCCGGTCACCAGGAACAGGCTGGTCTGGACAGTGATGTGGTGGGCCACGTAGAACACCGCGGCGCCCAGGCCGGCCACGGTGGACATGGCCAGGCCGAACACCATGTAGCCAATATGGCTGACCAGGGTGAAGGACAGGAGCCTCTTGATGTCACTTTGGGCCAGGGCGCCGAGGATGCCCACCACCATGGTCAGCAGCGCCGCGACCATGAGCGGGGCGTTGAGCGCATCCCCCGGGAAAAGCAGCGTTTCCGTGCGGACCATCGCATAGACGCCCACCTTGGTCAGCAGCCCGGCAAACACCGCGGTGACCGGGGCCGGGGCGGTGGGGTAGGAGTCAGGGAGCCAAAAGGACAGCGGGAAGACGGCAGCCTTGATGCCGAAGGCCACCAGCAGCATGACGTGCAGCAGCGTCCGGGTGCCCTGGTCGAGGTCGCCGAGCTTGATGGCGAGGTCCGCCATGTTGATGGTTCCGGTGGCGCCGTAGATCATCGCGATCGCGATCAGGAACAGCACCGAGGACACGACGGAGACCACCACGTAGGTCACGCCGGCCCGGATGCGCGGGCCTGTCCCGCCGAGGGTGATGAGCACGTAGCTGGCCGTCAGCAGGATCTCGAAGCCGACGTAGAGGTTGAAGAGGTCTCCGGTGAGGAAGGCGTTGGACACCCCGGCCACGAGGATCAGGTAGGTCGGGTGGAAGATCGAGACCGGCGCGTCGCGGTCGCCGTCGGCCATGCCCTGTCCCGTTGCGTAGATCAGCACCGCAAGGCTCACGGCCGAGGACACCACGAGCATGAGGGAGGAGAACTGGTCCACCACCAGCACGACGCCCCAGGGCGGCAGCCAGCCGCCGATGTTCACCGCGGCCGTCCCGCCATCCCAGACGGAGGCCAGCAGCCAGCATTCCAGCAGCAGTGTCAGCGTCAGCACGGCGATGCTGACCGCGCGCTGGACCCGGGGGTGATGGATGAGCAGGAAGGTCAGAGCGGCGCCCAGGATGGGGAGTACGACGGCGAGCGGGGCAAGGCTGGYGATGTTCACTCTCCGCCTCCTTCCGGGCTGGGGTCAACGTTGAGGGAGCCGGGCTGTTCTTCAGAGGCGGCCTTGTCGGCCCGCACGGGGCGGTCACCGGACATGACCGTGGCCAGCGGGAACTCCGACGTCTCGACCGGGATCACGGAGTCATCCTCGGCATCGAAGCTTGGCGTTTCCGCGACGCGGCGGTCCTCGGCGTCGTCCTGGATTTCATCCTGGCGGGCCAGGACCCAGGTGCGGTAGATGATGCCCAGCATGAACGCCGTGACGGCGAAGGAGATCACGATCGAGGTCAGGATCAGGGCCTGCGGCAGGGGGTCGTTGTAGTCTCCCGCCGCGGTGTCCTTGTCGAAGAGCGGCGCCAGCCCGGCGTAGCCGCCGGTGGCGAGGATCAGCAGGTTCGTGGCGTTGGCCAGCAGCATGAGGCCCAGCAGGACCCGGGTGAGGCTGCGTTCGAGGAGCAGGTAGATGCCACAGGCGTAAAGGGCGCCCATGACCGTCAGCAGGGTCAGGTTGACGCTCATGTTCTCCCCTTGGCAGTGGTTTCCGCGTCGGCGGACTCGTCGGCGGACCCGGCGGGGACACCGGCCGGGAATCCTCCGCTGCCCTGGTCTTCGGCGGCCCCCTCTTCGGTCGTCTCGGGTTGCTCTTCGAAGTGCTCGTCGATCTCCGCGCCGAGGCTGCGCAGCACATCCAGGGCCAGTCCGACGACCACGACGTAGACACCGATGTCGAAAATGGTCGAGGTGACGAACTTGATGTCGCCGAAGACGGGCAGCCACAGCTCCACGATGGCGCTCTGGAACACTTCGCCGCCCAGCAGCAGCGGCGTCATTCCGGCGGCAGCCGCCGTGGCCAGTCCGATCCCCAGCAGGGTGCCGGCGCCGACGGGTGTCGCCTCGCGCAGTTCGAAGCGGCCGCCGGCCAGATAGCGGATGGTCAGGGCGAGGCCGGCGGTGAGGCCGCCGGCGAAGCCGCCGCCGGGCAGGTTGTGGCCGGCAAGGAGCAGATAGATGGAGAACACGATCATCGAGTGGAAGATGAGGCGGGTGACCACCTCGAAAATGATCGAGCGGCGTTCGGGTGCCAGGGTCCGGCCGGCCACCAGCCAGGCGTCGCGAGTGGCGGCAGCGAACCGCCGGTTCATCGCCAGGGCGGCGTCTTCCCTGGTGCTGCCCCTGGCCCCGGTGCGCCGGCCCACTGTCCCTTCCGCGACGCTCGCGGATGTCCGGATGCGGTCACCGCGGCCGCGGACGAAGATGAGGCTTGCGACGCCGGTGGCGGCCAGGGCCAGGACCGAGATCTCGCCGAAGGTGTCCCAGACCCGGATGTCCACCAGGGTCACGTTGACGACGTTGAGTCCGCCGCCGCCCTCATAGGCCAGTTGCGGGAACTGCAGGGAGACCGGCGGCGCCACCCGGGCGCCGAGGGCGTGGATGGCCACGAAAATCATGGTGACGCCGAATGCCAGGCCGATCACCACGCGGATGACCCTGTACTTGCCGCCGGTGCGGTCCCGCAGCCCCGGCGGAAGGCTCCGCATGGCCAGCACGAACGCCACCAGGATCATGGTTTCGACCAGCATCTGGGTCAGGGCGAGGTCCGGGGCTCCCTGCAGGGCGAACATCATGGCAATCCCGTAGCCGGTGACGGACACCATCAGGACGGCCAGGAACCGTTTGTTGGCGCGCACCGCGGCCAGCGCCCCGATCACGATTCCGGCGCCGGCCACCAACTGCAGCGGCGAGCCGGGATCGATGACATAGAGACCGGGCGGCAGCGGTTTGTTGGCCAGCAGCAGCGCCGTCAGCGGCAGGACGAACGCCACGGTCAGGATGACGGACAGGTAGAAGAAGAGCGAACCTCGCTGGGTCCGGCCGGTGATCCATACCGCGGTGTCGTCCAGGGCGCCGATCGTCAGCTGGTAGGCACGGTCGCTGTCGATCCAGCCCGGCACCAGCGCCTGCAGCCGGGCCACGGCGTTGCGGCCGTAGAACATGGCCAGGCCCAGGACGAACGTCACTGCGGTCAGGCCGAGGGCCGGGGTGATGCCGTGCCACAGCGCCAGGTGCCCGGGCGGGGCCTCGGAGCCGTGCACAAAAAGCTCCGCGTAGGGCTGGATCCAGGCGTCAACGGGGGCAGGCCACAGCCCGTAAAGGATTGTGAGGAGGCTCAGGATCGCCGGTGCGGCGAGGAACGCCGGTTTGACCGGCTTGAAGGCCGTGGGCTCCACGCCGGGTTTGAGGGCGAAGGCTCCCCACATGAACCGGGCGCTGTAGGCGAAGGTCAGGATGGAGCCCAGGACCACACCGGCCAGGAGCCAGGGTCCGGTCCCGGTCTCCGACTTGTACTGGAGGAAGGCCTCGAACACCGATTCCTTGGCGACGAAGCCGGCCAGCGGGGGCACGCCCGCCATCGAGGCCGCGCCGATCGCCGCGACGACCGCCAGTGCCCTGGCCGATCCGTAGACGCCGGAGAGCTCGCGGATGTCCCGCGTCCCGGACTGGTGGTCGATGATGCCCACCACCAGGAAGAGCGTGGCTTTGAAAAGCCCGTGCGCCAGGAGCAGGGCTATTCCGGCGAGTGCCGCGTCGGGGGTGCCGAGGCCCACCACCATGGTCATGAAGCCCAGCTGGCTCACGGTGCCGTAGGCGAGGATGAGCTTGATATCTGTCTGCCGGAGGGCCCGGTAGCCGCCCACCAGCATGGTGGCCAGGCCCAGGCCGAGCACGATCGGCAGCCACGCCGCGGTGTCCGCGAATCCGGGGGCCAGCCGGGCCACAAGGTAGATCCCGGCCTTCACCATGGCCGCGGCGTGCAGGTAGGCGCTCACGGGGGTGGGGGCAGCCATTGCGCCGGGGAGCCAGAAGTGGAACGGCACCAGGGCGGATTTGGTGATCGCACCGATCAGGATGAGGACGACGGCGGCGTTCACGACCCCGCCTGCGGGGCCGGCGACCAGGGTGGGAGCCAGATCCATGATGGCCTGGATCCGGTAGGTTCCGGCCGTTGAACCGAGCATGATGAGCCCCACGAGCATGGCCAGGCCGCCGGCGGTGGTCACCACGAGTGCCTGCAACGCCGAGCGCCGCGCGGACAGCCGGGTGCGGGCGTAGCCGATCAGCAGGTAGGACAGCACTGTGGTCAGTTCCCAGAAGATGAACAGCAGCAGAAGGTCATCAGCGGTAACGAGGCCGAACATCGCCCCGGCAAAGGCCAGGAGCTGGGCGCCGAAACCGCCGAGGTAGTCGTCCTTGTCCTTGAAGTAGCGGGCGCAATAGACCAGCACCAGCGCACCCACCCCCAGCACCAGCAGGGACATGATCCAGGCCAGGGCATCCATCCGGAACGCGAGTTCGAGCTGCAAGCCGGGAATCCAGGGGATGACTTCGGTGATCGCCCCGTCAGAACCTGAATAGACTGTGCCTGAATAGACTTCGTCGTGCTGCAGCAGCAGCCAGATAAAGGAGGCCGCGGGGACCGCGGCCAGGGCGAAGAACGAATTCCTGCCAAACTTTCGGAACAGCAGCGGGGCCACAGCAGCCACCGCAAAGTGCACGGCAAGGACTGTGATCACTGGTATCTCCGCAACGTCAGAAAGTCGATTGTCAGCAAGTTGGAGCAGGCGGGTCATTTGTTAGGTTCGGTGCCGTCAGTTTACCAAGCGTGTACAAATTCTTTTGGCCGGGTCATCGGCCGCTGAACAATTCGACGCAAATGTGAAGCCGGGGTTAAACCCCGGCTGGCAAAACCCCCTCCCGCTCCCCCTCGGAGGACGCCCTGGGCGGCTACGATTCTGGCTATGAACACTGCCGCCGCCCCAGAGGCCATGCGCCCCTCGGAACTGGAATCGGGAAGTCCCGTCCCGCACCGGGGCCGGATCCTCGCGTGGGCCTCGTGGGACTGGGGTTCGTCAGCCTTCAACGCCGTCATGACAACATTCGTTTTCACCGTCTACCTGACCTCCAGGGCATTCGGCGGGGAGGACCAGGCCTCGGCAGTCCTGGGCGCCGCGCTGGCCGTCGCCGGCGTGGCCGTTGCCCTCCTGGCCCCGGTCACCGGGCAGCGCTCGGACACGGGCGGCCGGCGGAAGCTGTGGCTGGGGGTCAACACGGCCGCCGTCGTCGTCCTGACCGGGCTCTGCTTCTTTGTCTTCCCGCGGCCGGACTACCTGATCCTGGGCGTCACGCTCATAGCGCTGGGCAACGTCTTCTTCGAGTTTGCCGGGGTCAACTACAACGCCATGCTCACCCAGATCTCCACCCCGCGGAACATCGGCAAAGTGAGCGGCTTCGGCTGGGGCATGGGGTATCTCGGCGGCATCGTCGCGCTGCTGGTTGTGCTCCAGCTTTTTGTCCAGCCCAGCGTGAACTGGTTTGGCGCCTCCACCGCGGACAGCCTGAACATCCGGCTGGTGGCGGTGTTTTCGGCCCTGTGGTTCCTCGTCTTTGCCCTGCCCGTGCTGTTCGCGGTCCCGGAGCTGCCGCGCTCGGACCGGGGCGCCGGACTGGGGTTCCTCGCCTCCTACGGCCTGCTCGTCCGGCGCATCAAGGCGATCTACCGGACCAGCCCGCACACTATCTACTTCCTCCTCGCGAGCGCCATCTTCCGGGACGGGCTGGCAGCTGTCTTCACCTTCGGCGGGGTGATCGCGGCCGGCACCTTTGGCTTCGAGCTCAAGGACGTCATCTTCTTCGCGATCTTCGGAAATGTCGTGGCGGCCGGCGGCGCCATCCTCGGCGGCTTCCTGGATGACAGGATCGGGCCGAAGACTGTGATTATCGCGTCCCTCGCCGGCCTGCTGGTCGCGGGTACCGCGATCCTGGTCCTCGGCAACGGCAGTTACACGTTCTTTGGCATGGCCTGGGCCGGGACCACCACGTTCTGGGTCTTCGGCCTGCTGCTGTGCCTCTTCGTGGGGCCGGCCCAGTCGTCCTCCCGCGCCTACCTCGCCAGGCTCGCCCCGCACGGCGAATCCGGCGAGCTCTTCGGCCTCTACGCCACCACGGGCCGGGCCGTAAGCTTCCTCGCCCCCGCCCTCTTCACGCTGTGCATCGCCGTCGCCGCGCCCTTCGTAGCGGAGGGCCAGGCCCAGCGCTGGGGCATCCTCGGCATCATGGTGGTGCTGCTCGTGGGCCTGCTCGTGCTCCTGCCGGTCAAGGCCCCCGACCAGACCGAAATCGCGGTGGTCCCCGAGTCCTGAGGCGGCCGAATCACCGGTTCGCGCACTAGGCTGAGGGTATGAACGTGGATGAGACGGACCTCCCCGGCCTCGGCCGGCGCAAGGACTTCATGACTGCCTCCGGACGCCGGATCGGCGTTGTCGAATACCGCGAGGGCCAGACGGAACTCATCGTCTCGACCTGGGACGATCCTGACACCTGTCAGGCCTCTGTCCCGCTGACTGCGGATGAGGCCGCCGCCCTGGGCAACCTCCTGGGCGGCCAGCGCATCGCCATGCAGCTCTCGGAAGCGCACCGGGAAATCCCGGGTATTGTCACGCGCCAGTTTTCGATCAGCGCTGAGTCACCCTTCCAGAACCAGCCGATGGGGAAGGCGTGCATCCGGACCCGCAGCGGGGTCTCGATCGTGGCCATCATGCGCGAAGGCGAGGTCCTGCCCTCCCCGGGACCCGACGTCGTCCTTCACCCCGGTGACCTCCTCGTTGCGGTGGGCACGCAAGAAGGCCTGGACACGGCGGCCGGCATCCTCCGCAACGGATAAGCCGGATGGATCCGCTCGCGCTGACCCTGATCGAGCTGGGGGCCGTCGTCTTCTGCCTCGGCCTGCTGGCCAGATTGGCCGGGCGGATCGGCATGTCCCCCATCCCGCTCTATCTGGTGGGCGGGCTGTTCTTCGGGGCCGGGGGCCTGGTCAAGCTCGAAGGCATGCACGAGTTCGCGCACCTTTCCGGCGAGATCGGCGTGATTCTCCTGCTGCTTATGCTTGGGCTGGAATATACGGCGTCCGAGCTCGTCACCGGCCTGCGGCGGTCCTGGCAGGCCGGCGTCCTGGACCTGCTGCTCAATTTCCTGCCCGGTGCCGGGMTCGCGGTGATGCTGGGATGGGGCGTCGTGGGGGCCATGGTGATGGGCGGCGTCACCTACATTTCATCCTCCGGGATCGCCGCCAAGGTCATCACGGATCTTGGCCGCATCGGCAACCGGGAAACCCCGGTGGTCCTGTCCATCCTGGTGTTCGAGGACCTCGCCATGGCCGTGTACCTGCCGGTCCTGACCGCCACGCTGGCCGGCGTCAGCATCCTGCTGGGGCTGCAGACGGTGGGGATCTCCCTGGCCGTCGTCAGCCTGGTCCTGGTGGTGGCCCTGCGGCACGGACACCACGTGTCCAAGGCCGTGCACAGCGAAAACTCCGAGGTTTTCCTGCTCAACCTGCTGGGCGCGGCACTTCTGGTCGCGGGGCTCGCGGCCGCCATGCAGGTTTCCGCGGCAGTGGGCGCCTTCATGCTCGGCATCGCGATTTCCGGCGCCACGGCCCACAGCGCCACCCGCGTCCTGGAACCGCTCCGTGACCTCTTCGCGGCCATCTTCTTTGTTGTTTTTGGCCTCAACACCGACCCCCGGTCCATCCCCCCGGTCCTGGGCTGGGCCCTGCTGCTGGCCCTGGTGACGGCAGCCACCAAGGTGGTCACCGGGTACTGGGCGGCCAAGCGGGCCGGGATTGGCATTCCCGGCCGCTACCGCGCGGGCGCGGCCCTGATCGCACGCGGCGAGTTCTCGATTGTCATCGCCGGCCTGGCCGTWGCCTCCGGCGTGGTGCCCGCCGATCTGGCAGCCCTCGCCACCGCCTACGTTCTGATCATGGCGATCGTGGGGCCGCTGGCCGCCCGCTTTGTGGAGCCGCTGGTCCGGCTCCTGCGCCGTCCCGCACGGCGCCCCGCGTTCCGGACCTCGGGCCCGGCGTAACGCTGCCGCCCTGCGACACGGCGCTTGCTGCGTGGCCGGGAGGCTGGCTTGGCTGCCTGGCGCGGCCGTCCGGCCTGGATGGCAGCCGTCCCGCCTAGATGTTGGTGAGGTGGAAATTCAGGTGGCTGCGGCTGGCCGTGGGCCCGCGCTGGCCCTGGTAGCGGTTGCCGTATTCCCCCGAACCGTACGGGTGCTCCGCGGCCGAGGTCAGCCGGAAGAAGCACAGCTGGCCGATCTTCATGCCGGGCCAGAGCTTGATGGGCAGCGTGGCCATGTTGGACAGTTCCAGCGTGACGTGGCCGGAGAATCCGGGATCGATGAAACCCGCCGTCGAGTGCGTCAGCAGGCCGAGCCGGCCGAGCGAAGACTTGCCCTCGAGGCGGGCCGCGATGTCATCCGGCAGCGTCACGGTCTCGTACGTGGAGCCAAGGACGAACTCCCCCGGGTGCAGGATGAACGGCTCGCCGGACTCAACTTCCACCAGGCGGGTCAGCTCGGGCTGCTCCTCGGCCGGGTCAATGTGGGCGTATTTGTGGTTATCGAACAGCCGGAAGAACTTGTCGATCCTGACGTCCACCGAGGACGGCTGGACCATGTCGGGGTCGAAGGGTTCGAGGACAATCCGCTGGGAGTCAATTTCGGTTCGAATGTCGCGGTCAGAGATCAGCACAGGTTCAAAAATACCGCACTCACTACGGTCCGCCTGGCCGGAGGCCTGTATTACACCCTGGGCGCCGGTCGGATAACAGCGCCCAGGGCTCGTGAACCGGCTACGGGGCCGCCGCCGTCACATTGTCCAGCAGCACAGTGATCGGCGCATTGTTAGCACTGCTGGAAAGATACGTGAATAACCCGATGCCGCCCGCCGCCTGCAGAGCCGCCGTCGTGTCAGTCACGGAGCGCTGCCAGCTGACCGGTTCGGCCGTCCCCACTTTCCAGACTTTGGCGCGGATGGTGGTGGTCCCCGTGCCCGTGACCTGCAGGCGCATTGCCAATCGATCGCCGACGGCATAGTTCAGGCCACCGATCGTGAGGCCACTCTGGATCGTGGTTTCGGTGCCGCTGGCCGATGTCCTTATCAATGACAGGTTCACAGCGCCCGTGGATGTCACTTGGGCCTTAGCCCGGTATTCTCCGGATCCCGCAATCCTTCGTCCGACTGCCGAGAAATACAGGCCGGAACCCGAGGCGGGTTTGTCGGTCGCAAGCTCGAGGTAGAGGTCGGTGGCCGAGGAACTGACAGAACCCAGATAGGCGTAGTTGGCGACGCCCGCAGAGGCGATGCGCAGGCGTCCTGTCCCGCTGGCCACGGAGTAATCGCTCGTGCTACCCGTCACGGACCAGGGGCCACCCGTTTCCGCGGTGCCGAGACCATTAGTGACCGCCCGGTTGAATGCGTCTTGGGCAAACGGTGCTGTGCCAGCTGTTGTTGTGACTGTCTGGGTTGCCGCGCCCGTGGCACCGCCGTTGTCAGTGACCGTCAGGGTGACGTTGTAGCTGCTGGGGGTGGCGTAGGGGTGCGACGGCGAAGGGCCGGTGCCGCTGGTGCCGTCGCCGAAGTCCCAGGCATAGCTTGCTATGGTGCCGTCCGGATCTGTGGATGCCGACGCGTCGAATGCACAGGTGAGATTGGAGCAGGACGAGCTGAAGGACGCCGTTGGAGGCACATTGCTCCCCGACGAAGCGACGCTGAAGGCATCCGTGAACGCGCCGTCGGTGGCGACAAATCGGGCGTCCAAGGTGGTGGCGGTGAACTTCATGTCCAGCAGGCCGTGACTGGGGTTCAGGTTGAGGCCGGAATAGGCGGCGAAGTACGGTGCTTCTGGATCGGCGGTATTGACATCGCGCAGGCCCACGCCACCCGTCCCGACGGTTGTAAAGACGGAGCCGGCTCCCTTGGCCAGGGAATTGTCCCCGTCACGCACGCAGGATGGGTTGTAGACGCCAGGCTGGAGCCCCGCGCATCCGGCTGCTACTGAAAGCTGCTTGCTGCGCTGATAGTGATGTTCATGGCCGTTCAGGACGACGTCCACTTTCTTGCTGAGAAGCAGGTTAGTAATGTCGGTGCCTGCAACGCAGTCRTATATGCCGATCGAGACGCAAGGTGTGTGCATGGCCACCACGACCCAGGGTATGGACGCGGACCGGGCTCCGTCGATTGCTGCTGCTGTCCAGTTATAACGAGGGCTGCCGACGGAGTAGTCAGGGGTTCCGCCCGTAAAAGGTATTCCCGGAGTGATAAATACAAAACGTGCCAATGGATTCTGCTGCGGGACATCGACGTAGTATTGCCGGCCGTAGGTCCCCACCGCCCCGGGAAGCTGGTTGGGCAAGCAAGCAGAAAAATCATTAATGTTTCCGTTCTGTCCGTTGCTTTCGTGGTTGCCCGACACCAGCTCGACCGGGAAGCCCGCGCCTGTGCGGGCTGTGACGAAATCGCACCAGGACTGCTCTGCTCCGGTGGCACCGTAGGAAAGGTCACCCAGGGCCAGGTGCAGGTCCGGTTTGAGCTGTCCGACTCGGGAGAGGACACCGGCAGCGGCGGCTGAAGTGGAATAATCGCCCGCCGCTGTGACGCGAAGTTCCCCCGGAACGGCGGGGACGACGGCGGCTTCGGCAGCCTCCGTTCTCCCGGGCAGCAGTTGGGCCATCGCGGGACTCCAGGCCACTGATCCGGCGAAGACAAGGGCAGCGCTCGTAACCGACACCGTGACGAGATGCCAAAACGTGGCGACACGGAGCGTTAATCGCCTCTTCGTTGCGCTCGCGGCACGCTTATCCGTGCGCCGGTTCCGAACAGGGACCCACTTCTTACCCGTCATCGGCTGCGGAGGCCCGCTGTGATGGCCATGGTTGGCATCGGGCGGCTGGGGCGGCGACGGTGCACACTCCGTTGATGAACCGCTGTTTTCAACGCTCATGCTGCCCCCTCATGAATTTGCTTCGAACGGCATCGCTGGTGATGTGCTGGGCCGGCACTTCAGCGATACATTCCGCTCAACCCAGCACACCACTTGTGTGCTGGGTTGAACGGTAAGCTGACCCCCCTTCGGGTCCCCGAGTATGCGGTACTCGACTTTTTCGCCGTTTCGTCGGCCCTACTCGCATTTGTACTTGCCTCTGCCTTGAGCAATGCATGCTCCATCAGGGCGCAACAGATCCGCAGGGTTTGCCTCGGGGCATATCGAACCGACGGTAATGCGAAGAGTCGGCCAACTATTTTTCGGCTGCCTATTACTTTCCAGAGTCCGCTGTTTCGAGCGAACCAGCCGCTTTGGGCTGTCGGTTGACATATGGAACACGAGTCTGCAGCCAGGCCGTCACTGGCAGTTCCACAAACCGATAAATTAGCGTGGTTGCAATCAGTGCCGCCGCGATCGACAGCAGGACAGAAACGACGCCGTTCGTGACTCCCAGCCGAACCAGCACTTCGGGTATTGCTGGCGCAATTAACGGATGAAACAGGTACAGGGAGTAGGACGCGGCTCCCAGAAACGTCGCGAACTTTGGGATCCCTCGTCCAATGAGCGGCTCAAGCCAGGCCACTGCCAAGACGATTGCGCTTACCGCGAGCATTTCGAAGACACGATTGTTCAACGAACCATCTATATCGGGGTGGATCACCATGTATAAAATCCCGAGTACAAGTACCGCAAGGACCGCCGGCGCCAAGCGGCGGCGCGTTCGGGGGTTGAGAGTCAACTTTGCAATGAGCATGCCCACAAGGAAATAGAGAACGATCGGATCAAAGTAGACGGCCCAGGCAGGCCAGTTGGCTCCGCGGAACAGAGATCCGCAAGCAACAAGGACTAGCACGCCCCCAGTCAGGTAGATGACGTTCGCCCTGACGAGCAGCGTAAGGGCAAAGACTGCGTAAAAGAACATCTCGAACACCAAAGTCCAGCCAACACCCAAGAGTGGTTCCACGGCTCCGTCCGCGTTACGTGAGGGCAGGAACAAGTATGAAAGGACAACCTTGCCGGGATCAAGCGCTGAATGAAGAACCGCCGCAGGCAGTACCAACATCGTTAGTAATTTGACCGTGGTGGCCATCCAGTACATCGGAACAATGCGGATTATTCTCCGCATTGAAAAGTACTTCCAGCCGTCCCGAGTACCGGCGAGAGAAGTCGTCGAGGCAACCATGACAAAACCGCTGATCACGAAAAACACCCGGACGCCAACCACGCCGTCATTCCAGACGGGGACCGATGAGGACAGTCTTTCGTGAGCATAAAAGGTCGAGTGTGTGACCACTACCAGTAGTGCGGCGATGAAGCGAAGGGCCTGAATACCCTGGTACTTACCGGGTTTGGCCTGCGGCAAGTCCGTCCGCTGGGCGGCCGATTTATGTTGGTCTTTCGGCGAGCCGAGACTTGAAAATCCGATGAGTCGCATTCGTTACCTCTTCGTCCTCACAAACAAACACCAGGAGCGGAAACACGGAATTGCTCCGACCCTAGTGCATCTGCCGGCTCCGTGGGGGTTTGCGTGCGGGATTTTTTTGTCGGTAAATTTCCACAGGTTCTCCCGCCGTGCGCATCCGTGGCAGCCTGCCCTCACGGCCCTTGGGAAGGAAGCCAGGCTGGAACATAGTTGGCCATTTGGCAGCCGACGTGACTGGGCCCAGAACTATGCACTGTCGACTTTGATCCCGCGGAAGGATATGGGGACTTTTCCCTTATAGGCCTTACAGAGGGTGAAGTAGCCGCCGCGGTGTTCCGCGGTTGTTACCGATACCTTCGTCTCTTCGGCGTCGGGCCGGGAAAACGTTATGCGGGAGCTTTCCACTGAGATCCTCAAACTGATCCATGATCCGGGCACCGGAGGAGCTGTCCTCAACACGCCCAAACTTTCGGTGGCGCCGGACTCGCGCCTGGCGTAAAGCCGAAGCTCGCCTTTGTCATCCAACAAGAGATGGTAACCGGCTGGACCAGGTTCGAGCGGTTGATAAGGGCTGTCGCTGGTGAGGCCGAATGCTAGTCCGGCCTGCACCGAAGAAGGCACCCTCGTGGGCCAGCACATCTGGAATTCGATGGAATATTCATCGCCGGCGATGGGGCACATGGAACCAAGTGAATAGCTTTGGTCCACGTCGTCGGCAAGTGTGACGGTTGCTTCCCGGGGTGAAATAAGGGGCTGGAAGGCCCAACCGAGGGTCGACGGAAGGTCCCCTGCGGCGCGGAGCCCCGTGGCGAAAGTGTCAGCGGTGGCCGCCGGAACGTCGGTCATCACGTAGGGAATGTTGGGACACATCATGCCCCGGACTCCCAGCCCAAGAAGGCTGTCCCTTCTCGAACGTGTATGAACCTCCCAACAGATCGTGGGCCGTCCGAAACCGACGAGCCGCTGTATATCCGCGTCAGCCGCCAGATGATAAATGCCTACGAAGTCATGACGGGCG
The DNA here is from genome assembly GCF_056406825.1 of Arthrobacter sp. P1_A5. NCBI lineage: Bacteria > Bacillati > Actinomycetota > Actinomycetes > Micrococcales > Micrococcaceae > Arthrobacter > Arthrobacter sp. P1_A5. The sequence continues at coordinate 74,141 of NZ_JBFTZL010000003.1, forward strand.
GCGTACTTTTCAAATTTCTTGTCCGCTCCGTCCACAAAGTAGCCCCAGGTTTTATAGCCGCGGGCCTGTGCGTCTTCGAACGTTTTGACGCCCGCGTCCTGCTTCCAGACGAAATGGCCGGTCGAGTCCGGATAGGTATCCATGAGGTCCAGGAGCACTTTGGTGTTGGTGCCCTGCTTGTCCTCCAGGAAGACAACGTGTGTGGCGGCGCAAGCGTCCAGGACGTCCGACAGTTTGGGTATCGGCTGGGGGGCCGCTGACGGCCCCAGCCATTGCCGCGCGTCGACGCGGAACTCTGCGAGTTCCGCGTACGTCATGTTCTCGATGTCCTTGTCGACGCCTGTTAGGCGCGAAAGATTAGCGTCATGATGACAGACCAGGACGCCGTCGGACGTTGAGTGGACCGAGACCTCTATAGCCCGCGCCCCCGCGGCCCTAGAGGAGTCGTAGGCGACTTTCGTGTGTTCGGTCCAGTTGTCTCCGGAGCCCCTGTGGGCGATATAGAACGGTGTCGTTCCGGTAAGGCTGTCCACCGTATGGATCGGCGCTCGCTCGGGCACGGCATCATTCGCTGAACAGGATGCGAGCACCAGGCCGGACGACGATGCGATGAGGAAGGTCCTCCTCGATACATGTTCTGGTGATTGTCTGCCAGTCCTACCCATGGGACCGGACCTTACGGACTGGGTCAGACGGCTGCCGTGCAACGTAGTTGGAACTTGCCGTCAGGGAGTTGAGGAATAGTTGGTGAATTACATTCATAGCCATCCGTCTCGGTCGTCCTTTAATTGGCATCTTGTAGTGGCCCAGCAGCACTCGTCTCGCGCTGTTGGTTCTTCTTTGGCAGCATTAGTCCCAGGCCCAGTCCCATCGTGGCGACGGAAGTCAGCAGGGGACTGAAAAAGATATTCCACAGCGTGATGACAGCCAGGAAAAGAGGCAACGCGCTTCCCCGTCCGTGCGTGATTCCAACGACTATGGCGCGAAGCGCCCAAACGGCTATAACCGACGCTAGCGCGAGTGCAGGAATGCCAAACAGTGCCCACAGGTCCCCCACCACGGAGTGGACCTCGAATTGTGACCCGAACATGTATTTTTCTACGTAACCGTTGTTGGGTTCATAGTTGATGGAGGCCATGCCCGTTTTCGCTACGGTGACGTCCGTCGGCGAGGGAATGATACCGAGGCCAAATCCCAGCGGGTTTTGGGCGAACAGTCCCAGCGTTGCGGCCATTTCCGGCCGGCCTCCCAGGATGAGGGATCCTGTCATGTTGATTTGTGTCACGGAGCGGTCTTGTGCAGCAGCGCCGAGGTAACCCTCCACGAGCAGACTTGTAAGGACGTCGTACACTGCCACCGCCATGCACGCGAGCGCGAGCATGGTCTTCATCACTGACCTTCGCCCGCTCTTGCCTCGAGGCACCAGCTGCCAGAGTACGAGAATCATGACCATTCCCAGCATTCCAAACATAGATCGCGAGTCGTTTAGCTGGCACAGGACAGCCAACAACGTCAGTGTGAGGGCCTCCACTAATCCTTGCCGGCGCCTGCCCCAGCGGCCAACGCCATACGCAATGGATAAGCTGATGACAATGACGGGAACGGAGTATCCGAATTTCCAGGCGTTCTCCGCTGCGGCTCCCGACCGCGATACGCCCAAGAGCATACCGAGCCCGTAACTTAACCCGATCAACCATTCGGGCATTACTTGCTTTGCCCATAGGACCGTGCCAACGGTGAGCAGAAGACCCACGAGCAGTGTCACGTTATTTATGGCAGTGCTCGAATCCACCTGGTGATCAGGGGCATTGAGTGCCAACAGCCAGAAACCGGATAGGCAACAGGCTATTCCCAGCACAAAAAGGCTGGCCGCTCCTCGGAACTTTCCGAGAGCCCCCAGCCAAAGGGGCGCGATGACCAGCGCAGCCACATAACCTACGGTGATTGTGTGGCTCAATTGCAGGCGGGCGCCCAGAAGGACCAGGACGATGAACGCCACCCCGACAGTCGCGTGCTGCCACCGTGCGGCGTCAATGCTAGCTAGTGGTCGATCCGGCCGTCGCAACGCACTCTGGCTCACACAAGTTTCCTCAGGGCGTCGCCATCGATGGAGAGGTCATCGGCTTTTCCGCCCAGCTCCCACTCGTGCTCGGGCGCCATGGCATGTTTTGCCGCCGGCAGGGCAGCGTCGCCATAGCTCTTCGGGATGTCCCGCCCGAGTTTGATCCGGTTCAGGATGACGCCGAGGACCCGACCCTTGACGTTTTCGACCGCGTCCGCGGCCGCCTTCAACTGGCCCCGGCGGGTGGAATTGGCCCGCGCCACGAGAAGCGCCCCGTCGGTCAGCCGGGATAGGGCGAGCGAGTCGGCCACGGGCAAGAGTGGTGCGGAATCAAAAATGACAATGTCAAATTGCTGGACCAGGGCTTCCACCGTGGCCGCCATCATGGCTGAAGTTACAAGCTGGTTCGGATTCGGGGGTACCGCACCGGACGGGAGGACCCGGATGGGACCCCAAGGTTCGATGACGTCCCCTAGTTTGGCCCTGCCGGTAAGAACGGTGGTGAGTCCGAGCGTTCCATCGATGCCGCAGTACTCCGCTATCCGGGGCCGGCGCAAATCCGCATCGACCAGGATTACCCGGTCAGATCGTTCTGCCAGGGCTAACGCCAGGTTGATTGCCGTAGAACTTTTTCCCTCCCCGGCAACTGCTGACGTGACAACCACGGACCGGACACGCGCATCTGGATCAAGAAACTCTAAATTAGCGGCGAGTTTCCGGAACGACTCGGCGGTCACACCGGTCTTTTGCGTCCGGAAGTCGGCCACCTCGGCCCCGCCCTTTCTGCGCAGACCGGGAATGGTCCCCAGGACCGGAATCTCAGTAGCCCGCTGAACGTCCTGCTCTGTTCGTAGCCGCGTGTCGATAACCTGTCGGCCCAGGGCATAAGCCGATGCCACGGCCAGGCCCAGGGCAAAACCGGTTAAAGCCATGAATCGCTTATCAGGGGCAAACGGGTTGTTGGGCGCCTGGGCCTGCTCGACCTGCTGCATCGTGATAGCAGGAGTTCCATTGTCAGCTTTAGGAGACAGTGCCTGCGCAGTGGTTGCTAGCGAAGAGGACACCGCATTTGCAATGCGGGCAGCCTGGGTGGGCGATTCATCGGTCACCGCGATCTCGATCAAGACCGTATTCAGCGGAGTATCCGCGGAAACCGCATCGGCCAACCGCTCCGGCGTGGTTTGCAGATTCAGCTTCGTGATGACCGGATCGAGGACAGACGGCATTTTTGCAAGCTTCGCATACGACTGGATCAAGTTCTGCGTGAACGTTGACCCCTGCACGAGCTCCGTGGTTGTACTCCCGCGCTGAGTCGACACGAACACGCTGCTTGAAGCCTTGTACATTTTTGGTGAGTTGAGCCCCAGGACGAAGCCGATACCCGCACCCAAAAGTGCCAGTGCGGTTATGAACAGCCACCGACGGCGCAGCGTCCCTAGGTATTCGGCAAGCTCCATCCAAGATCCCCCTTACAGCGTTTCGGCCAACCCTACCGCCTGCTGACCGGAATAGGGTCCGAAATTATCACCCGTTTTACAGATGACGGGCTACACTGCGGTCATGGGATGGCGGACATGAGGACACAGTCTTGGCATCGATCCTGGTAGTCTGCACCGCTAACGTCTGCCGGTCGCCGTACGCGGAAGCGTTACTGACCGACTACGCAGCGCGAGCCGGCCGGTCCGGCGTTAAGATCCAGAGCGCCGGGACGCATGCGGCGAACGGTCAGAGCCTCTGTCGCGGCGCCTCCGCCCTTTTGCGCAAGGGTGGCGTTGAAAGTGGTGCCTCAAAGGAGCACCGCTCAAGGAAACTGGAACTTGGTCTCGTGCGCCGCGCGGAACTAATTCTAGTCGCATCGCTCGAGCATCGCTCTGAAATTGCTTATCTGGACGCAGCTGCACGACGCCGAACGTTCACCCTCAGGGAAGCCGCTGCCTACCTCGGTGAACTGGCATCTCGGGGGAGGCACGCAGGCGGGGTGCCGGTCGGCGATGCCTCCCTGTTCCAGATCGTGGAAGCGATGAACTGTCTTCGCGGTACCGTCGCTATCCCGGAAGGCTCGCCGATGGCGCTGCCGGCGCTGCTCAGTCGGGGCGGTCCAAGCGCCCAGCGGCGCCTGGATATTGCGGATGGGCACCTTCAGGGCCCACTGCACCATAAAGCGGCCCTGAATCAGGTGCGCCAAGCCGTGGGGAAGATACATCTCGGCCTCAGTGCCTTAGGCGGCTATTGATGAACCTTATGACCAACGCCGAAGAAGGGTGAGACCGTCCCAGGTTCCGCGGACGGCGGCCCATACTGGCCTGACGGGCCGCAGGAACTGCCGGCGTCCGCCGCGAAGCAGGATGCGCCAAGCGGCCGGAATGGCCGAGCCCTTCCATCGCCGTCTGTCATCCGGATTTAGGTGGATCGCTGCGAAGAGCAGCCGGTTGCGGATGTTGTAGTAGTAATAGACGGGCGATTTGGCCCTGGAACCCGGTCCGCTGCCCTGGGTGCCACCTTCATCATGAGTGGCAGTGGCCTCCTCCACCACCTCTAGGGCTCCACCGGCTGCCTCAACGCGGAAGGAGAAGTCCACATCCTCCCAGTACAAGAAGTACCGGTCATCGAAACCGCCTGCGGCTTGCCACATTTCGAGGCTTATCAGTAGGCATGCTCCTGTTAGCCAACGGCGCTCACCGGGCGGCAGCGCAGCGGATGCATGGCGTCTCCCCCTGGTTTCTCCGTCCTCCATACGAACTGTGGCCCCGGTGAACCAGATACTTCCGTCCGACCGGACGATACGGGGAGCCACGACGGCCATCGGGTTGTGTTCGACGGCGTCCCTCAGCAACTGAAGGCTGGACATGCCCAGTGTCGCATCGGGGTTGATCAGCAGGAATGCTCGTGCGCCGGCTTGGGCAGCAGCTTCGACGCCTAGGTTCATCCCGGCCCCGAATCCCAAGTTGGTCTCCGGCGCCACCAAGGTCCAGCCTCGCCGGGCAACGAGGCTCGCAACGGCGTCCCGTTCTGTTCTATTCGTGTAGTTGTCGACCACTACTACAGAAACATCCGGTGTGTGGCCGGCCACGGGCGCAATATTCGTCTCCAACAATTCATGCGAGCCGTAGTTCACGACGATAATCGCCAATTTGCGCTTCGGATTCATTGCCATGTGAGCACCATATAGCTTACTGTCCAGAAAGTACCGTCGTCAGACCCAGACGGCGGCGCGGTGTCTGACAGCGAAAAGCGGAGGTTGCCGCCCAGATTGGACTGGAGTAGAGGACCCTATGCATGCATGCGTCACGTCACCAGCGGTGCTAATGGCCCACCCGAGTTCTGAACTCTACGGCGCCGACCGGGTGATGCTCGAAACAGTAGAGGGACTGGTTGAACAGGGCTCAAGGGTCGTTGTGACGGTACCTCAAACGGGACCGCTTGTGGCAGAACTTGAGGCGCGCGGCGCCACCGTCAGCTTGTGTCCGTCGCCGGTATTGCGCAAAAGCTCAGCCAATCCGCTCGGTTTGCTCAAGCTGGCAGTCGAGGCAGCAAAAGCCTCAATACACGGGCTGAGGCTCATCCGGAGGACTGGCCCTGACGTGATTTACGTGAGTACTCTGACCATTCCTCTGTGGCTTTTGTTGGCCCGGCTAAACCGGCTCCCCGTCCTGACGCACGTCCATGAAGCGGAGAAGTCGGCCAAGTGGCCAGTCCGCTTGGGGATTGTTGCCCCTTTGATTCTGGCGGATCGAATTATCGCCAACAGTCGATACAGTGCAGAAACCCTCACTGACACTCTTCCGGCACTCGCGAAGAGGGTGCGGGTTGTGTACAACGGAGTGGTCGGCCCGGATGCCGTGACCGCCCCCAGGGAAGCCGTCGTAGGGCCCCTGCGCATGGTCTATGTGGGCCGGCTGTCTCCACGTAAAGGCGTCGACGTTGCCGTCGCCGGGGTGGCCGGGGCTCGCCGGCGCGGGATTGACGTGAGCTTGGAGCTCGTCGGCGCGGTGTACCCAGGCTACGAATGGTACGAGGCGGAACTGCGAAGCCTGGTGACCAGCCTGCGCTTGGAAGGGCACGTCCGTTTTCTTGGTTTTTGCACCGATGTTTGGCCCAACCTGGCGCGCGCTGATGTCGCCATTGTTCCGTCAAGGCTTGACGAGCCCTTTGGAAACACGGCGGTAGAGGCGCTTCTCGCCGCACGGTTGCTGATTGTCAGCGATACGTCGGGCCTTCGGGAGGCTGCAGGAAACTATGCCGTGCCCCTATTCGTACCAGCCGATGACCCCGACGCCATAGCGGATGCCATTGAGCTACTGCACCGGGCCTGGCCGGACTACCGCCGTCGGGCAATTGAGGACTCCGTGGTAGCCGAAGAGCGGCATCGTCCATCTGCCTATCGAAGCCGCGTTAACCGCGAGATTAAGGAGACTGCCGCATTGAAGAGGTCCAGCAAATACGAGGCAGGACCGGACCGGGAACCGGTACGTTAATCTGCCGCGTGCCGTGATCCGATTTCCTTTGGCGGGGCCTCCCTGACCGATCTGAGAAGCACGCGAGCCGGGCATGTGTCACTGTTCGAAGGAGAGAGACTGAGTGTTTTTGCCTAAACTGAACTCCACCCGTGCCCGGCTCTATGAATCATTAAGGACGGCACACCTCGAACGTGCCCGGCAACTGGAGCCGGCTGTTATCCTCTACCGCCAGAAAAGGTACGACTTTGATGAACAGCTGACGCAGGGACTGCACCTGGTCCATGCCAACCGGCTGAAAGCAGCCTTTCTCCTCGGCCGCTCCCGGGTCCGTCAGCTGGAGATTAATGAACCCCTCATGCTCTCCAGTCTCCCCGCGACGTTCTTGGCTCTTGTTGCAGTCCGCCTGGCGGGGGCGGTACGAGGTCACCGCACCCGGATCGTGACGTATGCGATCGGCAACGCCGATCCCTTTGCAGGACCTGGCGGTCAGGGCTGGAAGTCCCGGACGCGGAAAATGGTGGAACGGCGCCTCGCCCTCTACGTCTGGCGTCATGTGGACCGGGTTGCCTTCGGAACGCTGGCCGCGCAGGAGGTTTACCGCGACGTGCTCCCGCGCCTGCAGGAGGGACAGGAAGAATGTCTAGTTCCCGCCTTGCCGGCCCCGTGCGAGTGCAATCCGAACTATCCGAAGGTCCCAGCACGCGTCGTATACCTTGGTGATCTGTCCCGACGGAAGGGATTCCCGTTGGTACTGGCGGCCTGGTCCCGCGTTGTTCAGCAAGATCCGGGAGCGGCACTTGTCATCCTGGGCAAGGGCGCCATGGTGGCAGAAGCAGAAAGCGCTGGGACCTCAAACAGCAGTGTTGAGGTCCACATCGATCCAAGCCGCGATGAGATCCATCGGGTCTTACGGCAGGCCCAGGTGCTGGTTCTGCCATCGCAGTCCACAGCTACATGGCGGGAACAGGTCGGGCTTCCGATTGTAGAAGGGCTCGCACACGGCTGTTCCATCGTCACGACCACCGAAACGGGCCTGAGCGACTGGCTTGCCGACAACGGCCATGCGGTGGTGTCGCCGCACGCGACAGCGCAGGAGCTTGCGGATGTCATCTGCAAGGCCATAGCCTCGGGTCCCTTCGGCAACGACGTGACGGCAAGTCTTCCTGACTCTGACGGACGGTTGGCCGCCGACGAGTGGCTGTTCGAGGCCTCACCGGACGTGGCACGGTGACGCTTCGCAGGAATCCCCAGGCTGTAGGCACAGAAGCGTATCGGTCAAGCATGTGGTCCAAGCTGGGGAAAACCGCGGGCACAAAAATGATTGTCCTAGGTCTTTCAGGCCTGTGCGCCATCGTGACCAGCCGAATGATACTTTCTCACTTCGGTACGGAAGCCTATGCGCAATACGGCCTGCTTGCCTCTCTGCCGAGCCTTCTTCCCTTTGCGGACTTAGGCATTGCCGCCGTCGTCATAAATTCGATCGCCGAGGCCAAGAATCCCAGGAGCGACGAGCACGTTCGTCGGTCCCTGCTGACTGCCTTGAGGATCCTCCTCGTTTCCGGCACCGTAATCATGGCAACGTCCGCCCTGGTTTCCGTCCTGGGGCTTTGGCCTGTGTTGCTAGGCAACGGCCTTCTACCGGATGGCGGAGCTTGGGCGGCCTTTTTGTGCATGGCCGTATTCGGGATCACCCTTCCCCTCGCGGTGGGGCAACGGATCCTGGTCGGGCTTGAGCGGACAGCCACACAGGTCAAGAGCCAAATAGTCGTTGCCCCGCTCATATTGCTGGCTGTTCTACTATCGATTGGGCTTGCGGCGCCGGTTGGCAGCTATTTGGCAGTGTTTTCCTACGCCGCTGCTGCCGTCAACTCCATCATCTGCCTCATCATTGCCAGCCGTCTGATCAGTCCTCAGCTGACCTCAGCTCTCAGATCCGTTCCGCACATAAAACGCGAGCCCGGCATCAAAGCCTTCCATCTTGCCTGGCCCATGCTCCTCCAGATGGTCGCCCTTCCAATAGCTATGCAGAGCGACCGGCTGCTGCTCAGCCATTTGACCCATGGAGAGGAGCTGGCGCAGTACAACCTTGCCTCGCAACTTTTTGGCATGATTCTGCAAGTTATTGCCGCGGCAGGAATAGTTCTGTGGCCCATTTATGCCAAGGCGAGATCGGCGTCGCGCATCGAATCGCCGCTCGTTCCGACAATTTGGTTTGCCGCGGGCGGCCTATTCCTAGGCGGACTACTGGCCATCGCCACGCCATTTCTCGTTGCCTTTGTTTCCGATGGCAGAATTATTCTGGATGCGTGGCTCGTTTCCGGGTTCGCGGTTTTCGTCGCCCTCCAGGCAGCTAAATACCCAACGGGCATGTACATGACCGACAGCGCAGGCCTGCGGTTTCAGGTCCTGCCCATACTCATGCTTGTCCCGCTGAACATTGCCATATCGTGGTGGCTGATTTCGCTGCTGGGCGCAGCCGGTCCGATCATCGGCTCCGCCATCTCGGTTGCAGCCTGCCAGCTGATCCCTAATCTCTGCTACGTGACGCGCGACTTGGCCCGGCGCCGGCAGGGGCAGGGCGCCGGGGCCAACTTGTCGCCCCATGAAAGCAACACGGCCAAGCTATGAACTTCCTGCTGATGAGTCTCACTTTGGTCGCAGGCCGGGGTGGTGAGGAGAACAGGCTTTAGGCTGGATGCAGCCAGGTGAACGGCAGCGCGGCCCCCGTCGGGCCATAAACGCGGGGGGCGGACTTTTGGGCCTGGTTCCCCATGGTCCAAGTCTCGACAACGAATTTTCCGGAGCCCACACTCGTCCCGTCCCACTTGGGGTTTTTCACCGTGAGCACACAGTCTGTTCCGCCGCGGGCTGCATCGGAGTTCAAGGACATGTGCAAAGTACCGCCGGTGGTCTTCCGGTCACAGATCATCACGGGATCGTTGTACGTGATACGCGTGGACTGTTCGTGGTTGAAGCAGTAGCCTGCAAGCTTGCCTGTCCCGGAGCCAATGTATTCCGAACGCACCCGGGTCACAGTTGAATCACGCGACTCGAACCAGGCAATGCCGCCGCCACCAGTAAGAGAATGGTGGAAGTAGCAGTCCTGGAATGTGATCCCCGAGCTGTTGTTCACCATTACGGGGCTGGAACTAACCCGCACACCTGCGCGGCGGCCATCCACTTCGGTGTTGGTTACCCGCACCGAAGTGCACTGGAATATGCTGATGCCCCCGGTTTCGCCCGGCGGGACGGAGTCGTAGCCGGTGATGCCATTGATATAGACGTTATCGACGACGCCGTTTGCCCGGCTCAGCCGAAGACCGTTGTACTCATGGCCCAGGCTGGTTCCCTGGATTTGGAAGTTGCGCAGTTCGACTGTGATCATCGGATCTGCGCTGGAAGCGATCGCGTGAATGAGCATGTAGGGCGAAGCTCCACCGGTCCACCTCGGCTGGCTCGAGGAGGCCATCCTAAAAATAGTGTTGCGTCCGGACCCCACCAGGCCGCGACAGCCGGCACCACCGGAACGATTCCCCAACCGCACGCCGTCTTTGTACCCGTAGCGGAAATTGGACGGAATGGTGAACACGCCTTCGGGGAAGGTCAGCACCCGATTACCGGTAACTTTGTTGATGACCGTCTGCAGGTCGTTGCCGGAGCTGTACAGGTCCTCATAGCGGACGTAGCCGGTGCCCGTCGGACGAGCGATGGCCGCTGCGGACGGTGTGGCGTTACCGAGCTGGCCTGCCGCCAGCCCGAGGGCCGCCGCGGCCCCTAATCCCAGGGCGCTCCTACGGGAAAGATGAGTCGCTTCCATTATTTGTTCCTTAGATCTGAGGGGCCGCCCAAGCTTGCGCTCTACCGCAACGTAACGACTGGATAACTTTTGCCGTTACAGCATCGGGGAAGGCGCGACGGCGTGTCAAACCAGCACCACGAGTTTGTTCCCCCTTGAGGCGCGGTGTGTCGGGCCACCTCAAGTGTGCTCCCTTTGGGGTCCCCCCGGCCAGACGCGAGTCCTGACGCGGGTGACGCCGACCACCCGCGAGTCCCGCCTCGACGGCGGAGAGCCCCCTTGAGTGTGATTAATACCACACCCAAGGGGGCTCTCCGCCGGCGTTCCCGGCCGTGTCGCGCCGGGGGTTAGGGCTCCCTGGTGGTAAGCCAGTTACGCAGGGTCACCTTCACCGGGCCGTTGAGGTTCGACCCCGACACGTAGCTGAGTATGCCGACGGAGCCAGGGACCTGGAGCGCCGACGTCGAGTCGGTCGCGGTCAGGCTCCATGCTGCCGGCTCAGCGGTGCTGGTTTTCCAGGCCTTAGCGCTCAAAGTACTGGGCGACGTTCCGGTCACGGCCATTTTGATCCGCACGGAATCTCCCACGTTGTACGTCAGCCCGAGGGTCCTGGTCGAAAGGATGGTTTCCGCCCCTGCAACCGTTTTGGTCAGGTACAGAGTCAAGGCTCCGGTCCTGGAAATCCACAGCTTGGCTCGATAGTCGTTGGAGCTGCCGGCGTTACGGCCTATGACCGAGACAAAGGTCCCGCCACCGTCTCCGATCTTGTCGAGGGATACATCGAACTGCGTCACGGCCGAGTCCGCAGAAACCGCATTCAGGAATGCGCTTCGAGTAGCTCCCGCAGCGTTGTTGATCGTTGCATTTCCATCGGCGACCGAATAGTTGCTCGCACCGGACGGGGTCGTCCAGTTGCCTCCGACATCCGCCTGCCCGAAGCCGCCGGCAACTGTCCGACCGAAGTCGTCCTTTGCCAGGGGCTGGTTGGCAGGAGCCGTTACCGTGATGGACTTGCTGACGGTACCCGTCGCTCCCTTGTCATCCGTTACCGTCAGCTTGACCTGATAGGTTCCCGCCGCTGCATATGTGTGCGACRGWGTCCGCCCTGTCCCGGCCGGCGACGAATCGCCGAAGTCCCAGGCGTAGCTGGCAACCGTGCCGTCCGGATCTGCCGACGCCGACCCGTCCAGCGTCGCGGTCAGATCCGCCACAGCCGAGCTAAAGGCAGCCACCGGAGACTGGTTGGCCGCGGTGACCGTTACTGCTTGCGTCACTTGCCCTGTCGCTCCCTTGTCATCCGTCACCGTCAGCTTGACCTGATAGGTTCCCGCCGCTGCATATGTGTGCGACRGWGTCCGCCCTGTCCCGGCCGGCGACGAATCGCCGAAGTCCCAGGCGTAGCTGGCAACCGTGCCGTCCGGATCTGCCGACGCCGACCCGTCCAGCGTCGCGGTCAGATCCGCCACAGCCGAGCTAAAGGCAGCCACCGGAGACTGGTTGGCAGGCGTGGTGCCCGCACCCAGGGCGTAGTGAGCCGAAACGTCGGAGGAACTCAGCGCCGTGGAGTACACGGCCACCTCATCGATGGCTCCCGCGAAGTATGGCTGCGGTCCCCACGTCGTATCTGCACCCACACGCCAGTAGCCGTTGTAGGCTTGGGACCCGGCCTGCGGATTGGAACCGACCTCCTGGCCATCCACATACAGCTTCATCCCGTCCGACGACTGGGTTGCCACCATATGGTGCCACGACCCGTCGTTGTACGGCTGTGGAGTCGTAATGGTGTTGGCTTGACCCGTCCAAACGCCGAACGTCAATTGTCCGCTGTTCTCCATGTAGACGTGCCGGTCGTAGTTGCCCGAGAGTCCGGTCTGGGAACCACCGAAACCGATCAGCTTGCCGCCATTGGTGGTGGTTGTGTTGAACCACAGCTCCTCCGTGTAAACCGTGGGGTTGGAGAACTGGGCGTCGGACGAGAGCAAGCCCGATGAGCCGTCGAATTCGACGGCTGTGTTAGTCACTCCTGCGAGCGCGCCTGGGCGTCCCAGACTCGTTCCGCTGACGAAGGTACCTGTATTGCCTACCGCACCGCTGTCGGCTGCCGTCGTTCCCGTAGTTTCGCCCACCCTCCAGTACAGGTCCGGGTTGAGCTGGAACACTGCCTTGCCGTAGTTGTCTACAGGCGCAGTGGGCAGGTTAAGGGTGCGGCCGGAGGCCTGGAAGTGGTTCTGGACCTGGGACAGCCCCAGTACGGTCGGGTAGATGCTTACTTCATCGATGCTTCCCTGGAAGTAGCTACTTGCGGGCTGCGACGGCCAGCCGTTGAGGTTGTCGCCACCGATTCGCCAGACCCCGGTGTAGGGCTGTCCGCTGGTCACGTCCGCGCGCTTCGCAATTCGCTTTCCGTCGACATATAGCACCATTCCGTTAGAACCAAGGCTGACGGTGACTTGGTGCCACTGCCCGTCATTGAAACCGGCGGAGCTTTGCAGGGTTTCCGTGTTTCCGGTGTAGACGCCGTAGATGATCCGTCCTGCGTTGTCCATGTAGACGTGGCGGTCATAGCTGCCGGACTCTCCTGTCGGGCTATTTCCAAAGCCGAGTATCTTGCCTCCTGAAGTGCTTGTGGTCTTGAACCACGCTTCGGCCGTGAACGTGTCCGGGCCTTGGATCCGGGTCTGGGTAGCCCCGAACCCGGTATTCGTTCCGTCGAAGGTGGTTGCAGCGTTCGTGTCCCCGGTGATGGCGCCGGCGGTTCCGCGTGTTGCGCCGGTCCCTAGGCTGATATCGCTCCAGCCGGCCCAGTCTACGGCGGTCCCTCCGCTGCCTTCGCCCAACCGCCAGTAGTCAGCCGCACCGTCGTCGAGAACGCCACGGGCATAGTCACTGACGCTCCCGGCCGTGGCGGTGGTGACGCTGACGGCGTTCGATTTCGCGGTGTTGCCGAAGGCATCGGTGGCGATGATCTGATATGTGTGGGTGGATCCGGCCGCCAGTCCCGTGTCGATGTATCCCATGCCCGGCCGACGCCAGAAGTCGGACTCCTGTGTTTTGGTGTAGATCGGCGTGGCAGTCTTTCCGTCACGGATGAGCTGGTAGCTCAGGTTTTGATTGTCCTTATCCCAGTTCGCCTGCCAGCTGACCCTCGCCGTTCCGGTGGCGGTGCTGATAACGGACGGGTTGAAGGCGGCGCCTGTGACCACCGGGCCCTGCTTGTTTGGCGCAATGCCCTTGACTGCAAACCGGACCAGGCCCTGCTGGGCTTTTCCGTTTACGCTTGGGAACTCGCCGCCGGCGACGATGTATTGGTTGTTGCCGGTGATGTTCCAGGCGGCCTGGGATGCGCCGCTGAACGTGCCGACGGCGAATTCGGGGTACCACTGAAGGAGAGACGGCGAGGGATTCCCGGCAAAATTGAAGTATCCATAGGGATCATCGGTCAGAGTGCCCGTCRCTGCCTTGCTGAACGCCAGTGCATGATTGAATGTCCACTTTGGCGACGTCTGGGGAAAACCGCCGATGTTTCCGCAGTAATGGGCATGACTTACGGTGTAGACGGCTGTATCGGATGCGTAGACGCCATAGGTGTCGCCGTGGCAGTCCTCGACCCACTTGATGGCACCGTCGGACCAGTCAGCGGAGAATGTTCCCTCCAGGTTCCCGCCGTTGCCAAACACGTAGCCCGTTCCGTAAACTCTTGTTCCGTCGCTGGCGAGGCTGAGGATGGCTGCTTGTGGCCCGCCGTTCCTTACCAAGCCGTTCGCGGCCCACGGCAACAGCCCGCCGGTGTTAGTATCGACTGCCCCCAGCCCGTAGCCGGGGTTGCTCGAACCGTTGAGTGTGGTGAAGCCGCCCCCCACTACAACCTTGGAGTCATCCGGTGAAACGAGCAGCGTGTTGACGTCGCCGCCGGCCGGGACCGGGTTCCAATTCAGCAGGGTAGCGTTTGACGTCGACACTGCGGCCAGCTTGGGGCGGCTGACCGATCCGACGCCGCTGAACCACCCGCCCATGTAGACGGCGTTGTTGGATGCCGTGAGAGCCACCACACGCGAGTTAACTTTCGGCGCCCAGGACGTGATCAGCGCACCAGTCGTGGGGTTCAGCGCAGCTACATAGGGCCGTGCTACGCCGTTCACCTGCGAAAAGGCGCCCCCGACGAAGAGCTTGGATCCGTCTGGTGAAGCCGCAATGGTTTTCGCCATGCCGTTCAGGCTGGCGGTAAATGTCGTAATCAGATTTCCGGTTGTGACGTCGTAGGCCAGGATATTGTTCCGGGCGACGGTGTTTGTTCCCGGTGCGGCGCCGGCCGGCCTGGCCGTGTTGAATTGTCCTACCGCGTAGGCCACGTTGCCGATGATGACCTGCTGCCAGACGATTCCATCGATCTGCACCGTGGGCAAAGCATCCGCCGAGACGGTGACGGGTGTGGCGGGGTTGGCGGGATCAAGAGGAGCGGTGTCGGCCGTAACGGGAGGAGCCGCGACCAGGGCCATCGACATAGCAACCGCGGAAGCGAGCAGGACGGCGCCAAGCTTCCTAGGCCCGTTACCGGGCCAGCGTCGAGAGCGGTTTGTTGGAACGGGTTGGGGACTGGACGGTTCGATCATGGCTTACCTTCTGTCGGTGCGGCACCTTCGAATGCCGCAATAGGCGAATCAACCTGAAAATTCACGAGAACTCGAACCTTGTCCCGTTGGTCTACGGGAACCAGGAAAACATACGTGGCCGAGCCGGACTCCCCGGGGGCGATCGTGGGGGGAAATTCGGACACATCAGGCCCGCTGAGCGTGATGGAAGGCAGATCCTCCGCACCTGCGCTGACGTTCACTACGACGTCCGCCGTCGTAAGGGGGCGGTCCGTGCTGTTGTGGAGAGTGACGGTGAACCGGAGGGATGGGCCAGCGACCTCACCGGCTTTTTGAGCCTGTCCCTGGACGCTCTCAAACTCGGTGATCTCGGCGGTGATGCCTTCCCGTATGGATGCTGGTTGATCCAGCGGGACCGGCGGCGCGACAGGCTGGTCCACGTTGGCAAGCTGCGCGTCGCTGCCGGTCGCGGGCGCAGGAGCCGGGCTGGCCGCCGTCGGCTCCGGGGCCGGCGCGGAAGCCGGCGAGGCCGGGGCAGTTGTGCCGCCC